>DATFVB010000196.1 GCA_035260525.1 Thermoanaerobaculia bacterium | reverse complement strand
AAGAGCGATGCCGGCTCGTAAGACGAGGCCCCCGAGAGGCTTCGCGTGCGATCGGGACGGGACACTAGCGCGGGAGCGCGTCGAGGAACCGGCGGAACGCGGCGAGGCGGATCGGCTGCGGAAAGACGCGCTGGCATCCCCGCTCGGTCGCGCGCGCCGCCTCGATCGACCCCCGCATGGCCTCGAGCCTCGCGATCATGTGGCACGGCGCCTCGAGCTCGGGGTTCCTCGCGAGCGCGGCGCGAGCCTGGCTTTCCGCCTCCGCGAGGTCGTTGCGCCGCCGGGCCTCCTCGGCCAGGCGCACGTGGAGCCCGGCGGAGTCGCGTTCGGGAAGCGGCGGAAACGCCCGGCCGGACCGGCCGAGGAGATTGCCGGCGGCGTCCTGAAAGAGAAGGCGCCATCGGCCCGAAGCGACGAGCTCCCGGGCGACCTCGGGGTCGCGGCGCGGCCAGAGGACGAGCTCGGCCTCGGATCCGTCGACGACGGAGCGCCACGACGGCTCGCGGCCGAGCACCGCCAGGTACCGGCGGTAGGTCTCCTCGTCGTAAACGGTATCGGCGCGTCCGTCGATGAAGGGGCGAAGCCGGCCGCCGGAGCGCCAGATCAGGTAGCCCCCCCAGTTGTAGTAAGCGAAGACGTCCGCCGTGACGCCGGCCTCCGCCAGGGCGTCCGCGGCATCGACGGGAAATGCCTCCCTATCGACGAGATGGGGAAACGCGCGGGATGAAAGGGGATACCGCGCGAGCCGGATGACCCCGAACGTGAAGGCGGCCGCCGCCAGAGCGGCCCCCGCGAAACGTCGGCGCCGATCGGGAAGCCGGCCGGCGATCGGAGCGCCGCCGAGATCGAATGCGGCCGCGATCAGCATCGCCTCCGACATCCCGAAGAGCGGAACGAAGCGGCGGCTGCGGAGCGCCATCGCGAGCGTCACGGCCGAAAGGACGAGCCCGGCGGCCGCGAAGAGCCGCTCGCCGCCGCCACGCCAGAGACGGGGAAGGGCCGCGGCCGCCGAGAGGACGAAGAGGACGATCGCCGCCGGCAGCAGCGGGGAGTCGATCCCGCCGGGCCGGAACGGGGGAAGCCATTCCCCGATCTGCCGGAACGCCGAGCCGCGGTCGAACGCATACCGGAGCGGATACTTCCAGGCCGCCAGGCCGTTGGGATTGACGAGCGAGGCCGCGGCGCTGAGGAGCGCGAGCGCGGATTCGCGCGCGAAGACGCGTCGGGCGCCCTCCGTTGCCTTCCGGGCCCACGCCCGCAGGAGCGCGAATAGCGCGAGCGCCGCGAGACCGAAGAAGAAGCCTCCGTGCAGGTTGGCCCAGACGAGGAACAGGAGGGGGAGCGCGGCCGGGAGCGGGGCGGCCCGGAGGCCCGCCGCGAGCACGGCGGCATAGCCGAGCAGGGAAAACAGATGCGGGCGGATGTCGAGGAACGGCGACGCGAGCGCGGCCGCGAAAGCGGCCGAAAGGAACGCCGCGGTCTCGCTGCGCCCGGCGCGCACGATGACCCGATCCAGGAGAAGGTAGGCCGCGACGACGAGCGCCCATTTCACCCAGACGAGCGCGGGAACTCCCGCGATCCGCGTCCAGAGGTCGAAGAGGACGTCGGCGAGCCATTCGTGGTGCAGCCAGGGCTTCCCGGCGCGCGTGAAGGAGAACGGATCCCGGAGTGGAAACGCGCGATGGTCGACGATCCAGCGCCCCGCGGCGAGATGCCACCAGGTGTCCGATCCCATGACGATCGCGAACCCGAAGGACCAGGCCGTGGCCACGGCGGCGCCGGCCCAGAGGAGGCGGACGGCGCGGTCGGCCGCCGGGGAGGAGGCTTCCGGCCGCGGCGGCGCGGATTCCGCCCGGGTCTTCGCGCGCGCTCGCTTCCGGCTCAACGGCGCGGAGTATGGCACGGGAAAAGATTGGAGCCGATGACCGGACTTGAACCGGTGACCTGCGGTTTACGAAACCGCTGCTCTACCAACTGAGCTACATCGGCCCGGGCCGAGAAGAGGGGGGATTATAGCGGCGGGGTGGGTCGGAGGCAATGCGAGCCGCTCGGCCCATTTCAGAGAATCGGCCGAGGCGCCCAGCGCCGCCTCCTCCAGAGACCCCGGGCGAGCGTCTGCCCCGCGTTTGCGGTCTATCGTGGCGAGCGGATGCCCGGCCGATCCCGCGCCGGACGCTTGAGCGAGGCGCAGGGAGGGAATGTTCTCAGATTTCGTGTGAGCGCCGAGCGCTGAAGGTGCCGTTCGGAGCGATGCCACCGTCATGCGGCACCGGCGTTCGGCGCGGGATCGGCCGGGCATACTCCGCTCGCCACCTCCGTCCCGCGAACTCGCGGCGGCGCGAGCCTCAGTCGAACTTGACGGAGACGATCTTCGAGCAGCCCGGCTCTTCCATGGTGACCCCGTAGAGCGCGTCGGCGCTCTCCATGGTCCGCTTGTTGTGCGTCATCGCGATGAACTGCGTCTCCTCGCTCATCTCCCGGATGAGCTGCGCGAAGCGGTCGATGTTCGCGTCGTCGAGCGGCGCGTCGACCTCGTCGAGGATACAGAAGGGGGAGGGCTTGTACTTGAAGATTCCCATCAGCAGCGCGATGGCGGTCATCGCCTTCTCGCCGCCCGAAAGGAGCAGGATCGACTGGTTGCGCTTGCCCGGCGGCTGCGCGGTGATCTCGATCCCCGAGTCGAGGAGATCGTTCTCGTCGAGGAGCCGCATCTGCGCGGAACCGCCGCGGAAGAGCCGCTGGAAGAGCTCCGCGAAATGCGTGTTAATCGCCGCGAACGCCTCCGCGAACCGCTCCGAAGACGTCGCGTTGATCTTCCGGATCGTGTCCATGAGCGAGGCGATCGAGGTCTCGAGATCGGCCTTCTGGGTCGTCAGGAACGTGAGCCGTTCGCTCTGCTCCCGGTATTCCTCGAACGCGAGCACGTTGACGGGTCCCATCTTCTCGATCTGGTCGGCGAGCTCGGCGGCCTCCGTTTCGAGCGCGCCGCGCGCTTCCGCGTCGACGCCCGGGTCGGGCGGCAGCGCCTCGGGGGAGACTCCGAACTCCCGCCCCGTCGACTCGACGGCATGCTGGAGATCCGACGAAACGCGCGAAAACAGGATCTCGGCGTCGAAGCGCTTCTGGCGCGCGTCGTCGAAGATCGCGCGCACCCGGCGGACGGCGTCCTCGGCGTCGGCGGCGGCGACGGAGAGACGGTCGGACTCGATCGAGGCGGCTTCCGCCGTCCGCGCGGAAGCCTCCCGCGCGAGCACGTTGACGTCGCGGCGGGTCCGCGCCTGCTCCGCTTCCCGGCGGGCGGTCTCCTGCCGTGCCGCCAGCGCCTCGGATTCGCGGTCCCACTCGTTGCGCCGCCGCTGCGCGACCTCCTCGTGAGCGGCGAGCGCCAGGCTCTCGCGCTCGACGGACGCGAGCCGCTCGCGCGCGCCCTCGAGCGACTCGCGCGCCGCGGCTTCGCTCTCGAGCGAGCTCGCGATCTCCGGACGGGCCGCGGCGAGCTCGGCGGCGGCCGCCTCGATCCGTGACCGGATCTCCGCCTCGGCGACTTCGAGGGCGCGCTCGCGCTCCGTGGTCTCGGCGCGGCGCGCCGAAAGCCCCGCCGCCTCGGACGCGAGGATCTCGTCCTCGGCGCGGAGCGTCTCGATTTCCTGGAGCTTTCGGGCGCGGTCGTCGCGCCGCTCCGCGAGCCGCGCCGAATGCGCGGCGAGCGAGGACTCCGCGGCGCGCCGGACGTCGGCGAGGGTCGCCACCTCTCCTTCGAGCGCGGCGCGCCGTTCGCGCTCCCGCGCGAGGTTCTCCTCGCAACACGCGAGCGACGCCTCTCGGTCGGCGCGCGCCCGGCGGGCTTCCTCGATCTCCCGGTGGAGCGAGAGGAGTCCCGCCTGCTCCGGGCGCGGGGAAGGTACCCGGAGAAGCGCGCCGCGAGCGATCTCGCCCGACCGGGCGGCGTGCAACAGTCCCGGGTTCCGGCGCGCCCCGTCGGCCGCCTCTTCGGCCGTCTCGACGAACACGGCGGCGGGAAGGGCGGAGCGAAGGGCGGGCGAGAGGTCCGCGAAATTCTCGAGGACACGCTGCCATTCCGAAGAGCCTGCGGGAGCCGGCCATTCTTCTCCGACGACGGCGCCGCCGACTCCCTCCTCGCGCAGGCGGCGGGCCGCTTCTTCGGGTGCGCCGGCGACGAGGACCGCGGCGAGCTCCGCCGACGCGAGCCGATCGATGACCCCCTCCCATCCGGGACGGGCGACGAGGCGGGCCGCCAGGAGGCCGCGCGATGCGATACCGCGCCGGTCGAGCGCCTGCGCGACGCGGTCCGCCCTGCGCTCCCGGTCCTCGCGGGCGTGCTCGAGGGCCTCCGCGCGCTGCTCGAGGACCGCGATCTCTTCCCGGGCGCGGCCGCGCTCCTCCTCGAGCGACGCGACCCGCGCGGCGGTCTCCCGCAGGCGGGCCTCGGTCTCCTCGAAGGCCGCGGCGGCGGCGCGGGCCGACTCCGCCCTCTCGCGCTCGTCCGATTCCGCCGCGGCGAGCTCCCCGTCGAGCGCGGCCACGGCCGCTTCGAGACGTCCCGCGGCTTCGCCGAGGCGGCTCCTCGCCGCCGCGGTCCGCTCGAGCGCGAGGTCGATCTCGTGCCGGGCGTTCCTCGCCTGCGCACGCTCGGCGGTCGCCCCGGCGAGCTCCTGACGCGCGGCGTCGAGCCCGCCCTCGATCGCGGCCATGCGCTCCTCGGCGACGCGCCGCCGTTGCGACGCCGTGCGCTTCCCGATCTCCGCGGAATCGAACTCGGCGCGGCGGGCGCCCCGCTCCTCCTCGAGACGCCGGCGCGTCTCGGAGCGCGCCGCCGATTCCCGCGCGAGCTGATCCGAGTCGCGCGCGACGGCTTCTCGCCGCGCCGCGATCTCGATCTCGGCCCGCCGGGCCGCTTCGATCGCGGCGTCGTCGCGCTCGACCGCGGACGTGATCGCGGCGAGCTCTTCGCGCGCCTGCTCCCGGCGGGCGCGGGCGTCGATCGCCAGCCGGCGCGATTCCGCCTCCGCCGCTTCGCACGCGGCGAGGTCGGCGGCCGCGGCCGCCTCCTCGTCCCGCCGTTCGGCGAGCGCGGCCGACGCCTGGCGCGACTCCTCGGAAAGCGCGTCGAATGTCAGACGCGCGAGCAGAAGCCGTTTCTCCCGGAGCAGCTCCGTGCGCTCCTTGTACCGCTCCGCCTTCGATGCCTGGCGCTTGAGCGACGCGCACGCGCGGTCCACCTCGGAGACGATGTCGGAGAGGCGCGTGAGGTTGGCGCGGGTCTCCTCGAGCTTGAGCTCGGCCGCGCGCTTGCGCGCCTTGTACTTCGTGATCCCAGCCGCCTCTTCGATCAGCTTTCGGCGATCCTGCGGCTTCGAGGAGAGGACCTGGTCGATCTTTCCCTGCTCGATGATCGAGTACGCCCGGACGCCGAGCCCGGTGCCGAAGATCACGTCCTGCACGTCCTTCAGGCGGACGCGCTTCCCGTTCAGGAAATACTCTCCCTCGCCGTCGCGGTACACGCGGCGGCCGATCGCGACGCGGCCGTCGGTCTCCGGGAAGTCGCCGTTCCTCGACTTGAGCGTCAGCGTGACCTCGGCCATTCCGAGCGGCCGCCGTTTCCCCGATCCGTTGAAGATCACGTCGTCCATCTTTTCGCCGCGCAGCACGCGCGCGCTCTGCTCGCCCAGCGCCCAGGCGACCGCGTCGCAGATGTTGGACTTCCCGCAGCCGTTGGGCCCGATCACCGCGGTGATGGCGCCGGGGAAGGTCAACTGGGCCGACTCGTTGAACGACTTGAACCCGGAGATCTCCAGACGCTCCAAGTGGAACATGAGAGGGAGATTAGCAGAGGTCACGGCCGAATTCCACTATATCTAGTAGCACGGACGGTCGGGCGCACAACCCCAAGTATCCGGCCAGTCTTTGGGCAATCGTCGCCCCCGTTTGCGTTTTTGGCCGCACTGCCCTATCTTTGTCCTCTCAAAGGCAATGCCGACCCGGGGTCCGCGACCGGTGGACTTGCAGATTATGCGTGAGGGGAAGGATCGAGAATGTTGAGCTTGGAAGTCCGCAAAAAGACCGGCGAAGCGGAAGTTCGGCGCGTCACGGGTCCTCTGGTGACCATCGGCGCGTCATCGGGTAACCAGGTGGTCGTCCGGGCGCGCGGCGTCTCCGGGCGGCACGCGCGGATTGTCGAAAAAGACAGCGGTTACTTTTTGGACGTTTTCCGGGGCGTCGAGCCGGTCTTGGTCAACGGGAAGGAGACGCTCGGCGGGCCGCTCGGCATCGGGGACCGGATAACGATCGGCGAGGCGGCGATCACCCTCCTGGCCGGCCGCCCGGCCGGAAGGATCACGCCCGTCGCGGAAACGGAGACGGCTTCGGAATCCGAGGCCGTGCCGGCTTCGTCCCGGCAGACCGCCCAGGTGCCGACCGCGGCGCCGGCGGGCTTCTCCGAGACCGAATATCGCGGGCTGCGCCTCGACATTTTCCGGCGGCTCAAGCGCGAGACCGACATCGAGAGCGCGGCCCGAGAGGTCGCGAGATTTCTCTCCGAGGAGCTCGGCCCCGAGGAATGGGCCGTCGGGATCCTCGAGCCGGACGGCGCTTTCCGGCGCCTCGCCTCCACTTTCCGGGAGGCGTTCGAGTTCCCCGTCCGCATCGCCGAAGACCTGCGGCGCGCGATGGGACCCGTGCGGATCGACCAGGAGGGAGGCCCGCTCGCCGTCTTTGCGTCGCCCGGCAAGAGCGCGGACCGGAAAGTGGTCCTCGCCGCGCGCGAGACGCTCCGCCTACCGCCGCGCGCCGCCGCGTTCGTCGAGGAAGTCGCGCAGCTCGCCGATCTCGCCTGGTCCTCGGTCGGCGTCCCCGCCGGGGAGCCGGCGCCGACGCCCGCGCCTTCCCTCGAGCCTCCCCGGGAAGTCGAGATCGTCGCGGCCTCCGACGTGATGCGCCGGCTCATGCTCGATCTCCCGCGCATCGCCCGGTCGAAGGCGCCGGTGCTCATCTCCGGCGAGGTGGGGACGGGCAAGGACCTGATCGCGGCGGCGATCCACCGACAGAGCGACGCGGCTCCCGGCCCCTTCGTCGTCGTCGACTGCTCGTCGATGAACCGACTCGAAGAGGAGATTTTCGGGCGACCCGCGGCCGCGAGGGGAGACCGGCGCCGCGGCGGCCGGATCGAAGACGCCGCGGGCGGAACGCTCGTACTCAACGAGGTCGGCTACCTTCCGCAGGGCGCGCAGTCGCGGCTCCTCGACACGATGACGGCGCTCGCCTCGGAGGAGGGCACGCGCGGACGGATCCGCTGGATCGCGACGACCTCGAGCAACCTCCTCCCGGCCGTCGAGAGCGGCGGGTTTCGCCGCGACCTCTACTTTCGCCTCGCCGTGCTCACCGTCCGGCTTCCGTCGCTCGCGGAGGTTCGCGAGGACATCCCGGCGCTCTTCGAGCATTTCGCGCGGCAGCACGCCCCGGCCGGCCTGGGGTCGATCGAGCCCGACGCGTTGAACGCGCTCCTCACCTACCGGTATCCGGGCAACGCGCGCGAGCTCGAGAACGAAGTGATCCGGCTCGCGGCGATCTCGGGTCCCCACGATCCGATCGTCCTCGAGCGGCTCGACCCGAAGTTCCGCGAAGCGGAGGCCGGTCTCGTGTTGCACGAAGTCGACGACCTGAAGAAGATCGTCGAGTCAGTCGAGCGGCAGGTGATCGACCGCGTCATGAGGAAGGTCGAAGGGAACCAGAGCAAGGGCGCCGAGCTCCTGAACATCTCGCGCGGTTCACTGATCGCGAAGATGGCGGAGTTCGGGATTCGGGATTACCGGTATCTGCGCCGCGAGCGCAAACGCAATACCGCATAGCCGGCGACGCGAGGCATCCCGTCGCGGGAGCTGGCTCGGGGGGACGGAGCGCGTGGCGGCTTGCGCGGCTCGTCGAACGAGGGCGCTCTTATCGCCGCCCGGGCTTTGTCATTCCCGCGGAAGCGGGAAGCCCGGTCTTTTCGGAAAGGCCGAATCCCCGCTTCCGCGGGGACGACCGCGCCGCCGTCACCCCGCAACGCGCTCGCTCCCGCATCGCGGAGCTTTCGCCTTGGTGGCTCGCGCACTGGCGTTCGCGGCGATCGGCGCGCTCAGCGCTGGATACCCTTCGGCGAAGGCTTCCCCGCGATGCGAAGGGCCCGGGGAGAAGCCCTGAATCCACGGGTTGCCCTGGTCGCCTCGATTTGCATTGTCCGGGCTCGAACCGGCATCGATGGACCGACCCCGGGAAGAGCTTCGAATCCGGTGCGCCGGTAATCCGATGGCCGTGACGAGACTCGTTCGCGCCAACCCTCTATGATTCCCGCGTGAACGCCCAACGCGGGTTCGCCCGACGTCTCCTCGCCGTCGCCGTCGTTTCGGGGGCGCTCTTCCTCCTCGTCGTCGGGCTCTTCTCGCTCCTGATCTTCCGGTCGCTCTCGTCGCGGCTGACCGAGTCGGTCCTCGCGGAATCGCGCGCCGACGCCGAGTCGATCGCCCGGCGGCTCGCGAAAGGAAACGCCCCTCCGCTCCGCGTTTCGGAGACGACCCGGGCGACGGATCTCTACCTCCATTCCGTGCTCCAGGAGAAGCGGACGGTCGAATACATCACGGTGACCGACCGCGAAGGCCGGCGGCTCTTCGAGGGAAGGGCCGAGGGACGCCGGACGTTCGTCGACGAGCCTCCCACGCCGGCGCTCGACCTTCCCGACGGGACCGGCCGACGCTCGACGCAGACGTCGAGGGACTACGACATCGCGGTCCCGATCGAGAACATCGGGTTCCTCCACGTCGGCGTCTCCAAGGACGCGGTCGCTTCGCGGCTCGAGACGCTGCGCGCCGGCCTCGCGCGAAAGACGGCATTCGCCGCGCTGGCGGCGCTCGCCGCGCTCGCCGCCACCGACGTGTTCGTCTGGCGTCTGCTCGAGCGCAACCGGCGCCTGGAGGAGGCGCGGCTCGAGGATCGCCGCCTTTCCGAGCTCGGTACCGTCGCGGCGGGCCTGGCGCACGAGATCCGGAACCCCCTTCACTCCCTCGGACTCACGCTCCAGAACCTCGAGGAACGGTTCCCGTTCGAGGAAGAGCGGTTCGCGGGCGCCCGCTCGGAGGTGCGGCGGCTCGATCGGCTCGTCTCCGACTTCCTTCTGTACGCGCGGCCCCTGCCGCTCCACGCCGAGGAGATCGCGCTGCCCGCGTTTCTGCGGGAGGCCTGCGCCCTCGCGTCGATGGAAGGGAGACAGAAGGGCGTCGCCGTCGAGCTCGGGCCCGTCGCCGACGCCACCGTGCGGTGGGACGCGGGAAAGATGCGGCAGGTCCTCTGGAACGTCCTGCGAAACGGGATCGAAGCGTGCGCCGGCGTTCCCCCGGAGCGCCGGCGAGTGCTCCTCGAAGGCGCCGAGGAGGAGGGCGGGACCGTGATCGTGCGGGTGCGCGACGAGGGGGAAGGGATCCCCGCGGCGGTTCTCGCGGAAATCCCCGCGCTCTTCCGCACGACGCGCAAGGGAGGCACCGGCCTGGGCCTCATGGTCGCGAGCCGGATCGTGAAGGAGCACGGCGGGACACTCGTGATCGATTCGCGCGAAGGCGCCGGGACGAACGTCCGGATCACGCTCCCGCGCGAGGCCCCCGTCGCGGGAGCGGGCCCGGGGACCGTGAGCGCGTGACGGCTTGCGGGTCCCTCCCGCCTTCGCCCGGGCTTCCTCCTTCGCTCTTCGAGCTTCGGCGGGACGAGTCGGCGCGGCTCGGTCGCGCCGCGAAAAGCACCGGTCGGCGCCGACCACTTCGGCAGCGATTTCCCCGACATTCGACGAGTCGCCGGTCCGTTCGTCAGGGAGTTCAGAAGGCTACCGAGAGGGAGATCGAAGCTCGTCGCGTGAGCGACCTCCTCCGGTTGCTCAAAAATCGCGCGCCGCGGCGTCGTCCTGTCCGGCCAGGATCGCCGCGGCGAGGTCGCGGAACGGGCGGGGAAGAGAGACCAGCAGCTCGCCGTCGAGACGCGTGACGACCTGCTCGGTCGTCGCGGACGTGAGGCGCCCGCCCGCGTCGTCGCAAATCTCGTAGTCGAACACGAGGCGGGCGACCTCGGGGGGACGCAGGCGTCCGGTGATCGCGAGCTTCGTCCCGAACCGCGCCGGAGCGTGATAGGCGATCTCCATTCTCGTGACCGGGATCAGGTATCCCGCTTCGCGCGCCGTCAGGACGCTCCAGTCGAAGCGGGCGCAGACGGCGTTGCGCAGCTCCTCCAGGTACACGGCGTACCGGCCGTGCCAGACGACGCCGTAGAGGTCGCATTCCGAGAAGCGCACGGGGAGACGCAGCCGGAATCCGCGCAGCGGAGGGGAGCCGGCGCGCCGGACGCTCACGGCTTCTCCAGTACGGCGGAAAGGAAGTTCCCCCCGGCCCCGAAGGAATTGACGAGCACGGTCGAGGCGGTGCCGTCGGCGAGCTCCCACGTCGCGGCGACGAGCTGCGCGCCTCCGGCGGCGGCCATCTCGCCGACCGCATCCTTGACGGCGATCCGGCGGGCGGGGGCGCCGACGAGCCGGTCGACGACGCGGCATTCCATCGCGTCGAGCCCCGGGCGGCCGTTGCGGGACAGCAGGACGAGGTCGACCGCGGCCGCGCGCGCGCCGGCGCGATCGAGCGCGCCGCGCATCGCCGACTCCGCCGCACCCTCGTCCTCCGCGTACGCATACGGCGCGCACGGGGATCCGGCGAACGCGTAGCCGGTGAAGCGGGCGAGGACGCGCGCCCCGCGGGCCCGCGCGACATCCTCGCTCTCGAGGAAGAGGACGAAACACCCTTCTCCCTGTGCGATCCCCGCTGGAAACCGGGGGCCGCGCAGCGCGTGCATCTGGTCCATCGCCGAGGAATACCACGCGTTCCACTCGTCGACGCCGCCGGCGATCATCGCTTCCGCGCGGCCGTCCTCGATGCAGCCGGCCGCGTAGATCGCGGCGTTGAGCGCCGACGGGTCCTTCTGGGTGATCGTGACGTTCGGGCCGAGGAACTTCAGCTCGAGCGAGACCTGGGAGGCGGGAGCGTTGGCGATCGTGTTCGGAAAATGGAACGGCGGCGCCGCTTCCGGCGACTCCGTCAGGAGCACGCGGATGAACTCCGTGAGCGCCCCCGAACCCGCCGAACCGGTCCCGAGAGCGATGCCGGCGCGGTCCGGGCGCTCCGCCAGCGGGAAGCCGCTCTGCCGCGCCGCCTCGAGGCTCGCCACGACGGCGTACTGCGAGCCTCGGTCGAGCCGCCGCGCCTTCATGGCGGCGATCTCCGGCTGCGCGGTCCAGGCGTCGATCCGTGCGACGAATCCCGCCTGGCCGGCGCCCCGCTCCTCGTCGGTCATCGGGCGCACCGCCGACTCGCCCGCGCGGAGCCGCCGCAGGAACGTGGGCGTGTCCCGGCCGAGGGCCGAAACGGCGCCGGTTCCGGTGACGACGGCGGTCAAGCGGCGCGACCGGGCTCGAACGCCGAGAAGGCGACGACCGCGCTGTTGCCGCCGAACGCGAACGAGCTCGAGAGGACCGCGCCGATCGCGACGGGCCGCGCGCCCTCGGTGACGAAGTCGAGGTCGCAGGCCGGGTCCGGGTCCTCGAGGTGGATCGTCGGCGGAGCGACCTGATCGCGCAGAGCGAGCACCGAGATCACGCCCTCGATCCCGCCGGCGGCGCAGAGCGCGTGCCCGATCATCGACTTCGTCGAGGAGACGGGGATCGTCCGGGCGCGGTCGCCGAGCGCCGCCTTCATCGCGTTCGTCTCGGCCGAGTCGTTGGCCGGCGTCGCCGTCCCGTGGGCGTTCACGTAGTCGACGTCCTCCGCGTTCAGGCGCGCGGAGGCGAGCGCGGCCGCGATCGTCCGCGCCCCGGCCCGTCCGGAGGGCTCCGGCGCGGTCATGTGGTACGCGTCCGACGTGGCGCCGTATCCCCGGAACTCCGCGAGGATCGGCGCTCCCCGCCGGCGCGCTCGTCCGGCCTCCTCGAAGACGAGGATCCCGGCGGCCTCGCCGATCGAAAGCCCCTTGCGGTTCCGGTCGAAGGGGCGGCACGGGTCCGGGTCCACCGACCGGAGCGAGTTGAAACCGCCGTACGTGAGGCGGGCGAGGACGTCGGAACCGCCGGTCAGGACGACGTCCGCGAGCCCCTGCCGGATCGCGTCGAAGGCATAGCCCATCGAGACGGCGGAGGAGGAGCAGGCGGTCGTGATCGTCGACTTGATCCCGCGCAGACCGAAGAACTCCGAGAGACGGTCGGTGATCGCGTCGGGTTGGTGGTTCAGGAACCGGCTCGGCCGCGCGATCTTTCCCGACAGCATCCGCTCGAAGTTCGCCTCCGAGTCCATGAGGCCGGAGACGCCGCCCCCGAGGATGACCCCGATCCGCGACGGGTCCTCGCGGCCGAGGTCGAGACCGGAGCTCTCGATCGCTTCGCGCGCGGCGACGATTCCGATGCGGTCCGCGCGCGACATGCGGCGCCGGCGCGACGGGTCGATGAAGTCGTCGGCGATCTCGTCGATCTGGGCGGCGGTCTGCGTGCGGTACGCGGCCGGGTCGAAGAGGGTCAGCCGGCGGATCCCGCATTCCCCCGCGAGGAGGCCCCGCCACGTCGACGCGACGCTCCCGCCGAGGGAAGTCACGGCGCCCAGGCCGGTGACGACGACGCGGCGATCCGACATATGATGGATCATAACCGAGAGATCCGGATGACCACGCGAGTCGACTGGCACACCTATTTCATGAACATCGCCCGCCAGGCGGCGACGCGCTCGACCTGCCCGCGCAAGCACGTCGGCGCGGTGATCGTGCGGGACAAGACGATCCTCTCGACCGGCTACAACGGCTCGCTTCCCGGGCTTCCGCATTGCGAGGACGTCGGCTGCATGATGGAGGACGGGCACTGCGTGGCGACGGTGCACGCCGAGGCGAACGCGGTCCTGCAGGCGGCGAAGAACGGCGTCGCGATCGCGGGAGGCGAGCTCTACACGACGGCGTCCCCTTGCTGGCCCTGCTTCAAGCTGCTCGCGACGTCGGGGATCCGGCGGATCTACTACGGGGAGTTCTACCGGGACCAGCGCTCGCTCGAGGTGGCGAAACAGGCCGGGGTCGAGCTCGTCTCGCTCGAGACCGAGCCCGCGGCCTGATCCGCGGCGAGGCTCACTCGCCGGCGGCCAGATGGCGCTCGAGCGCCGTTCGCCCGGCGAGCGTCGTGCGGAAGAACCGGCATCCCATCCCCGACCGCGGGGCCGCCTCCCAGCGAACCACGATCGCCTCGCCGACGAACATCCGCTCCTCGCCCGCGTCCGGCTCGGGGAGCGGGAAGGCGATCGCCAGGCGCGAGCCGATCGACTGCGGGCGCCGGCACTCGACGAAGAATCCCGTTCGGGAGACGTCGAGCATGCGGCCCGAATGGGAGGACCCCTCCCGCCAGAAGGTGACCGGCCATTCGACGGAAAGCCGCTTCTCGCCGCGCGCCTGGAGGCGAAGAAAGGCCTCGAGCGTGCCGAGAAGCGTGGGCTCGTCGACGGGCTTGCCCAGGAACTGGTCGGCGCCGCACTTCATCGCGAATTCCCGGCGCCCGTGCGACGAGACGAGCACGACCGGGACGCGGCGGCGCTCCGGATCGGCCTTGAGCAGCCGGCAGACCTCGCCGCCGTTCATCCCGGGCATCTCGATATCGAGGTAGACCAGGTCCGGCTTCTCCTCGCGGGCGAGGCGGAGCGCCGCGATCCCGTCCTCGGCGCGCACGAGCCGGCAATCGGCGCGCTGGAGGATCACCTCGAGGAGGTCGAGATGCGCCGGAAGGTCGTCGGCGATCAGGATGGTCTTCACGGGGCGGTCTCGGCGGCAACCGCGGCCGGTTCCGCGCGCCGGAGGATGGTCTCCCGGATCGCGGCGTAGTAGCCGACCTTCAGCACCGCCCGGAGGAAGACGAAGACCTGCTGGGCCGCGACGAGAAGGACCACCCCCCCCGTCGTCGTCGCCGCCGAGCTCACGTTCAGGCGCGACCAGAGGAAGTACAGGACCCCGGTCGATCCGGCCCAGAGGACCAGTGTGGCGAGGATCGGGACGAGCCGGCCGAGCGCGGAGCCGACGCCGACGAGGTAGCGCGTCACCGGCGGGAGGTCGGGACGCTCGACGAGGGCGACGCGGATCGCGTCGGCCGCCACCTTCACGAACGTGACGAGGACGACCAGCGCCGCGAGCCGGCCGAGCGCCACGAAGCGCTGCCCCTGCTCGGTCGCGAGGTTTCCGGTGAAGCCGGCGAGCGCCTGGCCCGACGCCCAGAACACGTAGTGATAGACCGCCGCCACGAGCGCGGCCGCGCCGAGGGTGACGATCAGGAAGGCGGGGAGGCGGCGCGCCCCCTCGCGGGCGAAAACGGTGAGGTCCGTGCCGCGGTTGGCGAGGCTTCCGAAGATCCCCCCGAGGAGGAAGGCGTGCAGCACGATCGCCAGAAGCCCCGCGCCGAGGAAGGCGGCGCCGACCCCGGCCGCGCCGTCGAACGCCGAGAACCCGCGCGTCCCCGCGGCGGAAAAGAGCGCGAGCGCGCTCTCGGGCAGCGTCCCGAGGAGGTCGGGATGCTCGCGGCGCGCGGTGTTCCACCAGAGCGCGTTCGGCGCGACGATCATCGACGAGGCGGCCGGGGAGTGGTTGAGCTCGGCGTGCAGGAAGTTCGAGATCGGCAGCGCGAGCACCGCCGCAAGGGCGCCCTGGACCAGCCATACCGCGATCGCGAAGTGGGGCCGGCGGATCGAGATCATGAGGCCGCGGCCGAAATCGCTCACCAGAGCTCCATGAAGAGATCCAGGAGGTTCTCGGTCCAGAAGAACGCGCGGGCCGTCCAGAGATTCGCCGCCGCGGCGTCGCCGCGCACCACCCATCCGTTGTTGTTCCGGTCCGCGTCGAGGAGGATCTTCTCGCGGGGGTCCACGAGCGCGCGGAGGAGCTTCGGCCCGGAATCGACGTGCAGCCGGATCCATCGCGCCTCGCCGTTCCACACGGTCTCGTACGCCTTCCCCTTCTCGAATTCGAGCCGGATCTCGACGGGCAGCGCGACGTCGCCGCGCCGTTGGACGACGACGTTCGTCTCGAAGCGGCGGGGGCGGCGCGCCGGCGCCGGCACGACCTCGGAGGACCGCCCTTCCGTCTCGATCCATCCCGCCGGCGGGTCGGCGGGACGGCTCTCCGCGCTCGCGACCGCGTAGTCGACGGTTCCCGACGTGAAGAGCTCGCGCCGGAGAAGGGAGGACCAGCCGGCGCCGGCGACGCGGTCGACGACCCCGAGGAAGTCCTCGGTCGTGGGATGCCGGAACCGGTACGCGTCGACGTAGGCGCGGAAAAGGCGGTCCATCACCGGCCGCCCGACCTGGCGCTCGAGCGTCGAAAGAGCCAGCGCGGTCTTCCCGTAGACGAGCCCGTAGCTGGCGTGTCCCTCGAACTTCCAGGAGGCCGTCAGCGGGTCGCGCGACACCGCGTCGAACGTGCGGAGCTGGGTGTCGAGCGGGGGATGGAGCGCCACCGACCGCAGGAGGATCGGGAACCCGAAGAGGGAGACGAGGGGATGGGCGTCCCCTTCGGTCTCGGCCATGAACCGCACCTCGGAATAGCGAGCGAACCCCTCGTCCAGCCACGCCTCCTCGAACTCGTTGGAGGCGAGCATTCCGTAGAAGTACTGGTGGGCGTACTCGTGCGCGACCGTCGGCTCCAGCGCCTCATACCGTTGCCAGGCGCTCTTCGGCGTGTACGCCGACGCTCCGCAGGCGATGAACGTCGGATATTCCATCCCCCACGCCTCGCGCGCGTTGGCGGGCGGATCGACCATCGTGAGGATCCCGTAGGGGTAGGGACCATACCGCTTTCCGAACACGGAGATCGCCTTCTTCGCCGCCGCGAAGTACCGCGGCGCGAGGGCCGCGTGCTCGGGCTGCGACAGCAGCGTGATCGCGACGTCGGGAAGGCCGGCCTCGTGAAACGGCTCGGTCTCCACGTCGAAGCGGGGATCGGCGGTCCACGCGAAATCGTGGACCGACTCGGCGCGAAAGTGCTCGAGGACGCGATCGCCGGGCGCCTCGCGCTCCTCGAGGAGCCGCCCCGTGCCGCCCACCTTCCCCTTGAGCCGCCGCGGAACGTCGATCGTGACGTCGTAGTCGCCGAAGTCCGCGAAGAACTCGGAGAAGGAATGGTACTGATGACAGTTCCAGCCGCGCGCTTCCCAGACGCCGACCTTCGGGAACCACTGGCCCGCGAGGACGAAGTCTCCTGCCCAGCCGGAGCGGTCGAGGACGCGGGGAAGGCGGGATACGAACTCGATCGAGAAACGCGCCGTCTCTCCGGAAGCGATCGGGGCGGGGAGGTCCACCTCCGCGACGGTCCGGTCATCCGCGTTGCCGTCGTCGGGCGCGACGAAGCGCAGGTTCGCGAGGAGGTCCTCGCCGGCCGCCGACGTCATCCGCGAGATCGCGATCGAGCCCCATTGTCCCGGCGCGACCCGGGCCGGGTCCCCCATGCGGCGCCGCTCCTTCATGTAGCTCGATCGGTTGTTCGCGAACGCGTTGAGGTAGAGGTGGAGACGGAGCGTCGAGGCGGCGCGCGGGCCCGCGTTCTTCCACGTGAGGAGCTCGGTCCCCTCGATCCGTTTTCGCGTCTCGTCGTAGCGGCAGGAGATGCGGTACGAGGCGACGGGGTCGGCGAGAGGCGCGCTGCGCGCGAGCGCCGCGGCGGCGACCGCGGCGACGGAGAGGCCCGCTGTTCTCCACCGCATCGGAAAAACTGTAGCACGGGACCGCCGTCGGGCGCGCGGAGGCGTGCGGTAGACTTCGCGCCATGGATCCCGCCCGGGCGAAAGCGCGCGCCGAGGAGCTCCGCGAAGAAATCGAGCGCCACAACCGCCTCTACTACGGAGAGAGCCGGATCGAGGTCAGCGACGCGGAGTACGACCGCCGGATGCTCGAGCTCCGCCGGCTCGAGGAGGAGTTCCCCGAGCTCGAAACGCCCGATTCGCCGACCCGCCGCGTCGGCGGGAAGGCTCCGGCGGAGGGGGACGCCGTCGTCCACGCGACGCCGATGCTTTCCCTCGACAATGCCTATTCGATCGAGGAGCTCGCCGAGTGGGACGCGCGCGCCCGGAAGCTCGCCGTCGCGGAGCCGTTCGGCTACGTCGCGGAGCTGAAGATCGACGGCCTTTCGATCGCGCTGCGGTACGAAGGCGGCCGGCTCGCCCGGGGGGCGACGCGAGGCGACGGCTTCCGCGGCGAGGACGTGACCGCCAACGTGCGGGCGATCGGCTCGATTCCCGCGGAGATCCCGGAGCGCGGGTCGATCGAGGTCCGCGGCGAGGTCTACTTCCCGCGCCGCGCGTTCGAACGCCTCAACCGGCGCCGCGAGGAGGCGGGGTTCCCGATCTTCGCGAATCCGCGCAACGCCGCGTCCGGCTCGATGCGGCTGCTCGATCCGGCGGAGACCGGGCGGAGAGGCCTCGACGCGTGGATGTATCAGATCGCGGAGCCGGAGAGCGATCCGTCGCAGGGCGCGGTGCTCGAGCGCCTCCGGGGTCTCGGGTTCCCCGTCAACCCGCACTATCGCGTCTGCGGCGACTTCGAGGAGGTCGCCGCGTTCGTCGAGGAATGGCGCGAGAAACGGCGGTCGCTCGATTTCGAGACCGACGGCGTGGTCGTCAAGGTCGACCCGCGCGCGGTCCAGAGGAAGCTCGGGCAGACGGCGAAGTCGCCGCGCTGGGCCGTGGCCTTCAAGTACCCGCCGGAAGAGGCGTTCACGGTCGTGCGGGCGATCGACGTTCAGGTCGGACGCACGGGGGTCCTCACGCCCGTCGCCCGCCTCGACCCGGTCCGGATCGGCGGGACGGTCGTCCAGCGCGCCACGCTCCACAATTACGAGGACCTGACGCGCAAAGACGTCCGGGTGGGGGACACGGTCGCCGTCGAGAAGGGGGGCGACGTGATCCCGAAGGTCACGCGCGTGCTCCTC
>DATFVB010000195.1 GCA_035260525.1 Thermoanaerobaculia bacterium | reverse complement strand
CCCGACCGGGATGCCCCGCCCGTTGTCCTCGACCGTGACCGAGTTGTCGGGGTGGATCGTGACGACGACCTTGTCGGCGTAGCCCGCCTGGGCCTCGTCGATCGAGTTGTCGACGAGCTCCGTCACCATGTGGTGCAGCCCGCTGATGTCGTCGACGTTGCCGATGTACATGCCCGGGCGCTTGCGCACCGCCTCGAGGCCCTTCAAGAGCTTGATGTCGTCGATCGTGTAGCTGCTGCTCATGTTCTCATCCAATCCTTCTCAGGTTTTCCTTCATCGTCCTCGGCCGGGCGTTCCCGTCGACGACTTCGAAGACCGCGTCGGGTCGCCGCGGACAGCGCTCGGCCGCGTCGGGGTGCGCGCTCGTGAGCGCCACCTGCGCGTCCTCCGGGAGCTCCGACAGCAGGGACTCCGCGGCGGCCGGCGAGAGCTCGGCGTCGAAGTCGTCGAGCGCATAGAGCGGGACGATGCCCCGGGCGCCGGCGACGGTTTCCCCTTCGGAGAGCCGCACCAGGAACGCCGCCCGCATGATCTCGCCGGTCGAGGCCGCACAACCGAAACCCTTTCCCGCGCGCGTGAATTCCAGGTCGTCGCGCTGCGGGCCGAAGAGCGTGTGGCCGCGCTCCCTCTCCCGCGGGGCGAGCGTCCGGGCGCGCTCCGTGTATTCCTCCGGCGGCTCCCCCTTCGGCTCGGCGCGCAGCTCCGAGAGCGAGCCGGCCGCCGCGAGCCGCGCGTCGAAGCGCTCGCGCCAGAGCGCGCAGGCCTCTCCGCGACGGGCGGCCACGGCGTGCGCCGAGCGGATGAACTCCTCCGTCCAGGCCTCGAGCTCGTCGCGGCGCGGCGAAGGCGACGCGAGCAGAGCGTTGCGCTGCGCGAGCGCCCTCCGGAAGCGGTCGTAGATCCCGGCGGCGGCCGGGAAGAGCGTGACCGCGAGCCGGTCGAGGAAGCGCCGTCGGACGGCGGGTCCCCCGACGAAGAGCGCGCGGTCCTCGGGCGCGAGGAAGATCGCCGGCAGGACCTCCCCCGCTTCGGCGTACGTCGCCCGCTCGCCGTTCTTGGCGAACTGCCGCGGCCTCCCCGCGGACCAGTGCACGGCGATCTCGTCCCGGCCGCTCTCCCGCCGGACGGCGGCGCGCACGAAGAAGGAGCGCTCCCGCGCCATGTCGCGCGGCTCCGCGTCCCGGAACGACGGGCGCCCCGAGACGACGGCGATCGCCTCGAGGATGTTCGTCTTCCCCGCGCCGTTCTCCCCCGAGAGCAGCGTGACGCCGGGAGCGAAGGAAAACGATGCCGAGCCGAGGTTGCGAAAACCGGTGGTGGAGAAGCTCTCGAGCAATCAGATCCTCATCGGCATGACGACGTACATGTACTTCGAGATCCCCGGGATCTCCTCGGCGGGACGGCAGAGGCACTGCGTGTTCTCGTCCTTGGCCTCGAGCCGGACGTTCTCCGTCTCGGCTTCCGCGAGGAAATCGAGGAGGTACTGCGCGTTCAACCCGAGCGTGAGCGGCTCGCCCGCATACTCGACCGGGACCGTCTCCGTTCCTTCGCCGAGCTCCTGCGAGGCGGAGGACACGGTCAGGGCGTTCGCCTCGAACGCGAGGCGGACGCCGCGCGCCCGCTCGGAGGAGAAGAGGGCGATGCGGCGCACGGCGTTCTCGAGCACGGTGCGCGAGACGGTGATCTTCTTCTCGTTGTCCTTCGAGAGCACCTTCTCGTAGTCGGGGAAGTTGACGTCGAGGAGCCGCGCGATCAGCTTGCGGCCGCCGACGGTGAACGCGAGGTGGTTCTCCGCGTGCTGGATCTCGAGCTTCGTCTCGTCGTCCCCGTCCATCTTCAGGATCTCGGTGAGCGCCTTCTTCGGCACGAGGATCGGCGGCAGCCCGCTCTTGCCGGGAGGCTTGGGAAACTGCACGAGCGCGAGCCGGTGTCCGTCGGTCGCGACGAGCTCGAGGTCGTGGCCCTTCTCCTTGAGCAGGGCCCCGGAGAGCTGGAACCGCTTCTCCTCGGCCGAGATCGCGAACAGGACCTTGCGCGTCATCGTCTTCCAGGTCGAGAGCGGAATCGAGAGCGAAGCCTTCCCCTCGACCTTGGGGACGGTCGGGAAATCTTCGGCGGGCTGCGCGACCATCTTGTAGCGGCCGGACCCGGCGGTGACGCCGAGGTAGTGGTTCTCGAGGAGCTTCAACCGGATGCCGGGCTCGTCGAGAGAACGGACGAGATCGAAGAGCTTGCGCGCGGGAACGCACACGCCTCCCGGGGAGCCGACCTTCGCGTCCACGCGCGTGTGGAGCGTCAAGTCGAGGTCCGTCGACGTGAGATCGAGCCCTCCGTCCTCGGCCTTGAGGAGAATATTGGCGAGGATCGGAATCGTATTTTTCCGCTCGACTACACCCTGCAGAACCTGGAGCTCGTCCAGGAATTTCCCACGCTCAATTGTCAGTTCCATATCGCTCCTGATTGAAGAAAGAGAGTATCACATTCAATCGTCGAAATAGGCCTGTGGAATCCTCTTTTTTTCAATAAATAACAGTCATATTTACATATGTTTAGCGGTCAGTTTTCCACAGCTGAAATCGAGGCGCTTCCGGGGACGATTCGGGGCCCTTTCGGGAGCGCGGAGAGGTGTGGAAATCGGGCCTGTGGAAGCCGCGGCGGGACGGAGAAAATCAGCGGAAAGACGAGCTCAATCCGTCGAGCGTCTTGTGAAAATCGGAATCGTCGTCGTAGAGGCGCTGGATCTTCTCGACCGAGTGCATCACGGTCGAATGGTGCTTGTCGTTAAAGAGCCTGCCGATCTCCGGGAAGGAGAGCTGGGTGAGCTGGCGGCAGAGATACATGGCGATCTGACGCGGGAACGCGATCGTCTTCGCGTTGGATTTCGCTTTCAGGTCCGACACGCGGATCCCGTAGTGCGAAGCGACCGCCTTCAGGATCTCCGAGGGCGTGGCCTTGCGGTCCTCCGACACCACCATGTCCTTCAACGTCTCCCGCGCGAGCTCGAGCGTCAGCGGATTGCCGGTCAGCGACGCGAAGGCGAGCACGCGGTTGACGCGCCCCTCGAGCTCCCGGATGTTGCTCTTCACGGTCGCGGCGATGTAGAGGGCGACGTCGTTCGGAATGAAGACCTTCTCCTCCTCCGCCTTCTTGCGGAGGATCGCGACCTTCATCTCGAGGTCGGGCGGCTGGATGTCGGCGATCAGCCCCCACTCGAAGCGGGAACGCAGACGCTCCTCGAGCGACGAGATCTCCTTGGGAGGCGCGTCGGAGGAGAGGACGATCTGCCGCTGCGATTCGTGGAGCGCGTTGAACGTGTGGAAGAACTCCTCCTGGGTCGCCTCCTTCCCCGCGATGAACTGGACGTCGTCGACGAGCAGCACGTCGAGCTCGCGGTAGCGCCGGCGAAACTCGTGCATCCGCTCGCTCTTGATCCCGTTGATCAGGTCGTTCAAGAACTTCTCGGCCGAGAGGTAGAGGATCCGCGCGCCCGGCTTCTGCCGGAGGATCTCATGGGCGATCGCCTGCATGAGGTGGGTCTTCCCGAGGCCGACGCCGCCGTAGACGAAGAGGGGGTTGTAGGAGCGCGACGGGGCCTCCGCGACCGCGCGGGCCGCGGCGTGGGCGAACTGGTTCGACGACCCCACGACGAAGTTCTGGAACGTGTAGCGCGGGTTGATCCCGGGAGGAGGTTCGGCGGGAGCGGCCGGCTCGGCTCCTCCGGGCTCGGCCGCGGAGAACTCGAGCGTGAGATCGGGGATCCCGATCTTTTCGGCCGCCGCCCGCAGCGCGGCCGAGTGATGGGAAGGGATCCAGTCGGCGAAAACCGCGTTGGGAACGACGATTTTCCAGACCGGGCGCTCCCCGACCGGGCTCTGACCCCCGAATTTCGCGGGGAGAAACCACGTGCGGAATTCTTTCTCCTCGATCTGAGGCTCGAGGGCCGAGAGAAACTGCTTCCAGCGTTCGCTCCGGTTCATTCTTTTCCGCAGGGTTTTCCACAGCTGTGGAAAGCTCGGCGCGGGATCTTAGCACAATCCTTGACTTGGACAGGACCGGCCCATAGAATCAAAGTTTTGAAGCGAAAGGGACGGAGAAGCCATGAAGCGCACCTATCAACCCAACAACGCCCGGCGCAGGAAAACGCACGGTTTTCGCGCCCGGATGAGCACGAAGGCGGGGCGCGCGGTTCTCTCGGCCCGCCGCCGCAAGGGGCGCAAGCGCCTGACCGTCTGACGGCGTCCGGCGCCCCGGAGGGCTTCCCGAAAGAGGCGCGCCTTCGGAAGCGTCGGGATTTCACGGATTGTCAAAAGAGGGGAAGACGGGTCGCGGGTCGATGGTTGGTGGTTTTCGCTCTCGACAACGCGCTCGGCCGCTCGCGATGGGGATTGTCGGTACCGAAGAAAGTGGGCTCGGCGGTCGTCCGGAACCGCGTCAAGCGCCGGCTCCGCGAGATCCTGAGGCGGGTGAGGCGCCAGGCGGCGCCGCCGCGCGACCTCTGCATCCTGGCGAGGCCGGGGGCCTCGGAAGCGACGCTCGACCAGCTGGGTCAGGAGTGGAAGATGCTCTCGGAAAAACTGTCCTCCTCGCGGCCCTCCGCGCGTACAAGCGAGTGATCTCTCCGCTGCTCCCTCCCTCCTGCCGTTTCGTCCCGACGTGCTCGGAATACATGGCCGAGGCGGTCGCCCGCTACGGCGCGCTCCGTGGGATCGGGCTCGGCCTGCGCCGTCTCGGCCGCTGCCATCCGTTCCACGCGGGCGGCTTCGACCCGGTGAAGTAGCCGCGCGTGGAAAAGCGCCTCCTCCTCGCCGCCGCGCTCTCGATCGTCGTCCTGGTCCTCTGGGACGCGATCACGCCGAAAGCGCCGAAGACCTCTCCGGCGCCCCCGGCGCCGGCGGCCGCCGGCACGGCGCCCGCGGCGGCGCCGTCGGCGTCATCGGCGCCCCCGCCGTCGCCCGCGCCGCCGCCCTCCCCCGCCGTCCTGCCGGTCGCGGCCGCCGCGCGCGAGTCGGTCGTGATCGACCGCCCGCTCTATCGCGCGGTGATCGACAACCGGGGGGCGGTGCTGACGTCGTTTCTCCTGAAGAAGTACGATGACGACGAACGGCATCGCCTCGAGATGGTCCATCGCGGCGAGTCGCCCGATCTCCCGCTCGACCTCGATTTCGGCTCCGACGCCGCGTCGACCCTGGCGGCCAACGCGGCGCTCTACGCCGTCGAGCGGACGAAGGACGGCAACCGCGACGTCGTGCGGCTGCGCTTCGCGGGAGACGGCCGGTCGTTCGAGAAGACGCTCACGTTCGGCGACGGGTATCTCGTCGGCGTGAAGGTCGCGTGCGCCGGCGCGAAGCAGCCGTTCGTGCTCGCGCTCGGTCCGGGCATCCGGAACCTCTCGACGCAGGAGAAGGAGAACCGCTTCACGAGCGCGTCGGGCGCCGTCTGGTTCGACGGCGACCGCGCGCACTCGGTTCCCCGCCAGAAGGTGCAGTCCGTCCAGCAGGGGCCGCTCCCGAAGGCGGGATTCGTCGGCCTCGAGGACAACTACTTCCTCGCCGCGTTCGTCCCGCGCGGGGAGACCCGGTGGTGGGTCGCCCCGGTGCGCGAGGGGGAGACCGGAAAGAAGGAGGAGCAGGTCCGCGCCGGCGCCGGCGCGACGTCGGTCCTCGAAGGAAGCCTCTACATCGGCCCGAAGGACCTCGACATCCTCTCCTCGCTCGGTCTGCATCTCGAGGAGACCGTCAGCTTCCGCTCGATGGGGATCAACCTCGGGATCATCGCGCGCGGCCTGATCTGGCTGCTCAAGGCCTCCCACCGCTACGTCGCCAACTGGGGAGTCGCGATTCTCGCCGTCACGTTCCTGATCCGGCTGCTCCTCTTCCCGCTCATGCAGAAATCGTTCGTCGGCATGAAGAAGATGCAGAAGCTCCAGCCGAAGATCAACGTGATCAAGGACAAGTACAAGAAGGCGAAGATCGACGTCGAGCAGCGCAACAAGATGAACCAGGAGATGATGGCGCTGTACCAGGCGGAAGGCTACAACCCGATGAGCGGCTGCCTTCCGATGCTCCTCCAGATGCCCGTCCTCTTCGCGTTCTACATCGTGCTCGAGCGCGCGATCGAGCTCCGCCACGCGCCCTTCGCCCTCTGGATCCACGATCTCTCGGCGAAGGACCCCACGTACGTGCTCGTCATCGTGATGATCGGAACGATGTTCCTCCAGCAGTTGATGACGCCGTCGACCGTCGACGCGGCGCAGCGGAAGATGTTCCTCGTGATGCCGCTCTTCTGGGGGTTCTTCATGAAGGACATGCCGGCCGGCCTCGTGCTCTACTGGCTGTTTTCGAACGTGCTGACGATCGCGCAGCAGGCGCTGATCAATCGGATGTACCGCGACGAGCCGGCGCCCGCCGCGCGCCGCGGGAAGGCGAAAGCCGCAAAAACGAGAGGGTAGGATTCGACCATGCGATACGAAGGAAAGACCCTGGAAGAGGCGCTGGAGCTCGCGGCCGGAGCCGTGGGGCGGCCCGCGGACGATCTCCAGTACCGGATCGTCGAGGACAAGAAATCGTTCTGGGGCGCTCGCCGGGTCGTCGTGGAGCTGATCACGGACGGCACGATGAAATTCGCGCCGGCCGCCGCGGAGCGTCCCGCCGCCGAGCGCGGCGCGGAGGAGCCTCCGGCGGACGAGGAAACGATCGCCGAAGTTTCGAACGTCCTGCGCGAGCTCCTCGTCGCCGCCGAGCTCCGCGTGGATGTCCGTCACCGCTCCGACCTCTCGTTCGACCTCTCGGGCGACGACCTGCCGCACCTGCTGGCCAGGCAGGGAGAGGGACTCGAGGGGCTGCAGACGCTCGCCGGACGCATCGCGGGCAAGAAGCTCGGCCGGCCGGTCTTCCCGCAGCTCGACGCGGACGGCTTCCGCGAGCGGCGCCAGGAGCTCCTCCAGGAATCCGCGCGCCGGCAGGCCGAGCGCGTGAAGCTCTCCGGCCGCAAGGTGCTGCTCGACCCGATGTCCCCTTCGGATCGCCGCCTCGTCCACCTGTCGCTGTCCGAAGACGCGCAGGTCGAGACCAAGAGCGAAGGGGAGGGGTTCTTCAAAAGAGTGGCCATTTTGCCGAAGCGATAGAAACGCGCGCCTCGGCAGCACCGATGTCGCTCCGAGCGGCTTGAAATCCGAAGCACGAAGCGCGAAATCCGAAACAAATTCGAATTTCGAAACTCAAAAACATGAGCTCGATGGATTCCACGTTTCGAATTTTTGAAATTCGGATTTTGTGCTTGTTTCGGATTTCGGATTTCGGATTTCGGATTTGAAGCCAAAAGGCGCCGACCAGCTCGACACGATCGTCGCTCTCTCCACGCCGATGGCGCGCAGCGCGATCGCGGTCGCGAGGATCTCGGGAAGGGAGGCGCTCGCGATCGCGCGGCGGGTCGCGCCGGGGCTTCCCGAAGCGCCCGCGCCGCGGACGGCGGGGCTCGTCGAGCTGCGCGACGCGGCGGGCGAGCCTTTCGACCGGGGCCTCGTGACGTACTTTCCGACGCCCGCGTCGTACACGGGGGAGGACGTCGTCGAGATCTCGTTCCATGGCAATCCCGTCCTCTCGCGGACGCTGCTCGCTTCGGCGCAGGCGGCCGGCGCGCGCCCGGCCGAGCCGGGGGAGTTCTCGCGTCGCGCGTTCTTGAACGGAAAGCTGTCGCTCCTCGAGGCGGAGTCGGTCGCCGAGCTGGTCGACGCGGCGACGGAGACCGCGGCGCGCGGCGCGCTCGCGCGCCTGGCGGGAAGAGGGGAGCGCGAGATCGCGCCCGTGCGCGACGCGTTGCTCACCGCGCACGCGCTCTGGACCGCGGCGATCGACTTTCCGGAGCAGGCGGGGGAGGAAGATCCCGAGGAGATCGGCCGGCAACTCGACTCGGCCGCCGGGACGCTCGCGCGCCTCGCCGCCGGATCGGAGATCGCCTCTCGCATCGCGTCGGGGCTCCGCGTCGCGATCCTCGGCGCTCCGAACGCCGGGAAATCGACCGTCTTCAACCGCCTCGTCGGGTACGACCGCGCGATCGTCGCCGCGGAGGCCGGTACGACGCGCGACACCCTCGAAGCCGACGTCGAGATCGGCGGGCTGCCCGTGCGTCTCGTCGACACCGCGGGAATGCGCGAGACGGGGAGCGCGGTCGAGGCGGAGGGGGTCGCTCGCGCGAGGGAGGAATCGCGAAGCGCGGATCTCGCGCTCTGGGTGCACGACGCGGTCGAGCCGTGGGACGATGCGGCGCGGCGTGCCTGGAACGCCCTGGAATCGAGCTGCAAGCTCCTCGTTTTCAATAAGATCGATCTCGCTGCGCCGCCTGGTGAGACGGGCTCGCTCGGCCTTTCGGCGATCTCGGAAGACGCTGCCGGGCGGTTGTCGGTCGAGATCGGCCGGCGGCTCGCCGTCGAATTTCCCGCGGAGGCGGCAGGGGAGTCGGTCTCGCGCCGGCAGCGCGACCTCATCGTCCGCGCGCGGGACGCGGCACGGCGGGCGAAGGAAGCACTGGGAGGGCGGGAGCCGGCGGAGATCGCGATTCTCTCCGTCGAGGAAGCGCTCGCGGCGCTCTCCGACCTCGTCGGAGAGTCGACGACGGAGGACGTGCTCGACCGGATCTTCGCGAGGTTCTGCATCGGGAAGTAACGTCGGCCGAGGCGAGACGAAATTCCAAATTCCAAGCTCCCGATCTCAATAAGCTCCAATTTCCAAATCGGAAAGTGGGCTCGACCTCGATGATTTGGTTTTCGGGTTTGGAGATTGGAATTTCGTTTCCCCTTTATTGAGGTTTGGAATCTGGAGATTGGAATTTCGTGGGCGCCCTCCGCTGCGATGATTTAATCGGCGAGTCATGGACGCGAGTTACGACGTAATCGTCATCGGCGCCGGCCACGCCGGCTGCGAGGCCGCGCACGTCGCCGCGCGTCTGGGCCTGTCGACCGCGCTCGTGACGTTCTCGCGCGAGACGATCGCGAAGATGTCGTGCAACCCGGCGATCGGGGGAGTCGCCAAGGGGAACCTCGTCCGGGAAATCGACGCCCTCGGAGGCCTCATGGGGCGCGTCACGGACGCGGCTTCGATCCAGTTCAAGATGTTGAACCGCTCCCGCGGCCCCGCCGTCTGGGGGCCGAGGGCGCAGTGCGACAAGGCGCTCTACTCGGCGAGAATGCGGGCGGTCCTCGAGGCGACGGCGAACCTCACGATCCGGGAAGGGACCGCGGTCGAGATCCGCGACGACGGCCGCCGCGCCTCCGGCGTCCTCCTCGAGGACGGGTCGCTCATCGCCGCGCGCGCCGTCGTCGTCACGACCGGAACGTTCCTGTCGGCGCGGATGCACGTCGGCGAGGCGCAGCGGGAGGGAGGGCGCGTCGGCGAGAAGGCCGCCGTGCACCTCTCGGCGTCGCTGCGGAAGGCGGGGCTGCGCCTCGGCCGCTTCAAGACCGGCACGCCGCCGCGTCTGCTCCGTTCCTCCGTCGACACGGCGCGCTGCGAGCCGGCGCCCGGCGAGGACCCGCCGGTCCCCTTCTCATTTCGTAACCAGACGGTTACCAATCCTCAGGTCCTGTGCTGGCTGACCGCGACGAACGAGCGGGTGCACGCGATCATCCGGGAGAACCTCCACCGATCGCCGCTCTACGCCGGCCGGATCTCGGGGCTCGGGCCGCGCTACTGCCCCTCCGTCGAGGACAAGGTCGTCAAGTTCGCCGGCCGGCCCGCGCACACGATCTTCCTCGAGCCCGAGGGGCTCGATTCCGAGGAGACGTACGTCAACGGCCTGTCGACGTCGCTCCCCGAGGACGTGCAGCGCGCGATCCTGCGGGAGATCCCCGGGCTCGAGCGCGCGGTCATGCTCCGCCCGGGATACGCCGTCGAATACGACTTCGCCTACCCGGAGCAGCTCGAGCCGACGCTCGAGTGCCGCGCGATGCCCGGGCTCTACCTCGCCGGTCAGATCAACGGCACGTCGGGCTACGAGGAGGCCGCGGCACAGGGATTCTGGGCGGGCGCCAACGCGGCGCACGAGCTCCTCGGCCGGGACCCCTTCCGGCTGCGCCGCGACGAGGCGTACATGGCCGTCCTCGTCGACGACCTCGTCAGCCTCGGCGTCGAGGAGCCCTACCGCATGTTCACGTCGCGCGCGGAGTACCGCCTCCTGCTGGGCGTCGACACCGTGCTCTCGCGGCTCCTGCCGAAGGGTCGGGAGCTCGGGCTCGTGAGCGCCGAGGAGCTCGACCGCGGCCTGCGGTCGGAGCGGAGGATCGCCGCCGCGATCGAGCGGCTGCGGGAGGAGACCCTTCGTCCCGACCGGGCGACGCTCGGGGAGCTCGCGGGCGCGGACGCGCCGGCCATCTCCGGCCCGACGACGCTTTTCAAGTACCTCCAGCGCCAGGACGTCGATGCCCTGGCGGTCGGGCGTCTCCGTCCGGAGCTCTTCTCCGGCTGGACGGACGCCGAGCGCGCGATTCTCGAGTCGCGCGTCCGATACGAGGGCTACATCGCCAGGGAGCGGGAGAGGGCGGACGCGCTCTCGAGGCTCGAAGGGGAGCCGATCCCCGCCGATTTCGACTTCGGATCGGTGTCGGGACTCTCGCGCGAGGTCGTCGAGAAATGCTCCCGGCGGCGGCCGGGCACGCTCGGGGACGCGGCGCGGATCTCCGGGGTGACTCCGGCGGCGGTCGCTATACTCGCCTTCCGTGTCCGCAAGCTCGCTTCAGACGCCTCTCGCGCGGCTCGCGCCTGAGTACGGGGTTTTACTCGAACCCGAGGTTCGGGCGAAGATCGAGATCTTCCTCGGAGAAGTCGTCCGCTGGAGGGAGTCGACGAACCTGGTGGGCCGCCTTTCGGAGGACGATCTCGCCGCTCACGCCCTGGAGTCGATGCTCGGCGCCTCGCTCCTCGAGAAAGGGGACCGCGTCCTGGACATCGGCTCCGGAGGGGGCTTTCCGGGCGTTCCGATCGCGATCGCCGGCTTCGACGTGACGCTCCTCGAGCCCCGGGAGCGGCGCGCCGCGTTCCTGAGACACACGCTGCGCCGGATCCCCGGCCTGCGCGCGACGGTCCGGGCCTGCCGTCTGGAACACCTCGGTGACGACCGCTTCGACGCCGCGACGGTTCGGGCCGTCGGAGGCCTGGCAGAGCTCCTCGGGCCCGGGAGCTTCCTGGAGGCCGGCGGGAAGCTCCTCGTCTGGACCGCCGGCCTCGGCCTCCTCGAGGAGGATCTGCGCCCGCGGTTCACCCTGGAAAAGCGGCTCGCGATCCCCCGGTCGGAACGGCGCGAAATCGCGCTTTTCCGGAAATGTTCCACGTGGAACAATGCGGCCCCCGATGGGTAGGATCATCGCGCTCGCGAACCAGAAGGGGGGGGTCGGCAAGACGACGACCGCGATCAACCTCGCGGCCGCTCTGGCGAGCCTCGACCGGAAGGTCCTCCTGGTCGACCTCGATCCGCAGTCCAATTCGACGTCCGGCCTCGGTTTCGCCAAGAACGGGGAGGGTCCCACCACCTATGACCTCCTGCGCGGCGAGCCGCCCCGCTCGGCCGTGCGCGAGACCGCTTTCCCGAACCTCCGGCTCGTCCCGGCGACGCGGGACCTCGTCGGGGCGGAGATCGAGCTCGTCGAGCTGCCCGACCGGGAGCACCGGTTGAAGCAGGCGCTCGACGGGCTGCGCGAGGATTACGACTATCTCCTCGTCGACTGCCCGCCTTCCCTCGGTCTCCTGACGCTGAACGGCCTCTGCGCAGCCGACGAGATCCTGATCCCGATCCAGTGCGAATATTTCGCGCTCGAAGGCGTGAGCGATTTGCTCGAAACGATCGAACGGGTGAAGATCACGTTGAATCCCATGCTCGAGATCGGCGGCGTGCTCCTGACGATGTACGACGAGAGGACCAACCTGGCCCGCCAGGTCGTCGAGGACATCCGCTCGCACTTCGGCGGAAAGGTCTTCCGGACGGTGATCCCCCGGTCCGTGCGCCTCGCCGAGGCGCCCTCTTTCGGAAAACCGATCCTCGCGTACGACATCCGGTCCAAAGGCGCCGAGGCGTACTTGAACCTCGCCGGCGAGGTCCTCGCGCGGTGAGCGCGAGCAAAGAAGGCCCGGTGAGGGCGAGAGTAGAAGGCCCGGTGAGGGCGAGAGTAGAAGGCCCGTTCAGGGCGAGAAGAGAAGGCCCGTTGAGAAGCGAAGGGGAGGCGTGATGAACGATCGCCGAAAGACGCTCGGCCGCGGCCTCTCGGCGCTGCTGCCGGGGAAGGAAGGGGAAGCGAGGCCGGCTGCGCGCGAGGCCGACCTTTCCGCGCTTCACCCGAACCCGCTCCAGCCGCGCACGGAGTTCGACCCCCGCGGTCTCGCCGAGCTCGCCGAGTCGATCCGCGTCAACGGCATCGTCCAGCCGATCGTCGTGTCGCCCCGGCCGTCCGGGGGATACACGATCCTCGCCGGGGAGAGGCGCTTCCGCGCGGCAAAGGAAGCCGGCCTTTCGCGCGTCCCGATCGTCGTTCGCGAGGCGCCGAGCGATCGGGAGCGGCTGGAGCTGGCTCTGGTCGAAAACCTCCAGCGCGAGGACTTAAACGCGATGGAGTCGGCCGCCGCGTACGGGCGACTTCGGGAAGAGTTCAAGTTGACCCAGGAGCAGATCTCGGAGCGCGTCGGGAAAGAGCGCTCTACTATCGCTAACTCATTGAGATTATTGAAGTTACCTTCTCAGATTCGCGACATGATCCGGGGCGGCGTGTTGACCGCCGGCCATGCCCGGGCGCTCGCCGCGCTCCCCTCCGCCGACGACCAGGTCCGGCTCGCCGAGGAGATCGTGCGCCGCGACCTCTCGGTTCGACAGGCGGAGAAGCGGGCCGCGTCGATGGCGGAAGCCTCGCCGCGGGTGCGCCGCGAGAAGCCGCGGGACCCGTTCACCCGGGACGCCGAGGAGAAACTCTCGCGGAGGCTCCGCGCCCGCGTGCGGCTCGAACGCGGGAAGCGCGGCGGGAAGATCGAGATCGACTTCGCGTCCGAGGAGGACCTCATTCGAATATTCGAGACGCTGATGGGGAAGGGCTGATGGCAAAGAAGACGGACGGCGTTCTGAACGGGTTCCTCGACGAGGGAAGCCACTTCAAGGGGGAGCTCACGTTCGACGACACGATGCGAATCGACGGGAAGTTCGAGGGAACGATCCGCTCCGACAACCTCCTCATCATCGGCGACACCGGAGAAGTCCAGGGGGAGGTCCGCGTCGGCAGCGTGTCGATCGACGGGACGGTGCGCGGCAGCGTCGTCGCGCGGGAGAAAATCGAGATCCATCCGCACGGGCGCGTGTACGCGAAGCTGCAGGCGCCGGTGTTGAAGATCGAAGAAGGCGCCACCTTCCAAGGCGAAGTGACCGGGGGAGAAAAATAGAACGCGCAACCGCGCCGGGGCATCGAGCCGGACGGGCGCGTGCCGCCCGCGAGACCCTGCGACATACGCCCCGGTATGCCTCGGGATCTCGCGAGCGACCCGCATCCCGTCGGGCTCGCGCCGCGGCGCGCCTCGTCGGCCTCTCGGTTAGCTACTTCGAGGCATACACGCCGCGGGGTGCCTCGTCGACCGGATGAAGGTCACGCTCACCCTTCCATCGCACGTCCTACGCCCGGCTTTTCAGCACGGCCCCAATCAATCTCGATTCGTTGAGCCTCCAGGCGCGGCCGAGCGCAAGCGAGGACGCTCGTAGCCGATCTGCTTCTTGCGCGGCATGAACAGGTTCTGATAGTTTTCCCTGTCTTTCGTTAGTCGAGGGCGCAAAGAAAAATGCTGCAGGCTCCCAACGTTTCGCTGATCCTGATCCTCGCGATCTTCTTCGCGACGCTCTGGGTCCTGAACCGTTTCCTCTTCCGGCCGGTGTCGGCGATTCTCGACGAGCGGCATGCCGAGGCGGAAGTGTCGGCGCGGTCGCTCGCCGAGGCCGAAGAAAAGTTCCGCGCCGCCGCCGCGAAGATCGAAACCGAGCTGTCGCTCGCGCGCCGCGAGGCGCTGAAGATCCGCGAGGAGAACCGAGCCGAGGGGCGCCGCCTGCGGGAAGAGCAGGTCGAGGCCGCCAAGCAGGAGACCGCCGCGCGGCTCGAGGCGGCTTCGGCCGAGCTCGAGGCGCAGGCGCGGCGGGCGCGAGAGGAGCTTCCGTCCCGCGTCTCGACGATCGTCTCGGCGCTCGTGGAGAAGGTCCTCGGACGAAAGGCGGCCGCGTGAACGCCGCCCGGCGGCTCGTTCCGTATCTGACGACCGCGGTCCTTCTCATGGCGTCCGCCCCGGCATGGGCGGCCGAGGAGGAGGAAGTCGCGCAGAAGTTCCTGGGACTCCCGGTCGAGCTCTGGAAGCTCGTCAATCTCCTCCTGATTCTCGGGCTCCTCGTCTATTTCCTCGGGAAGCCCTTCAACACCCATTTCCGGAAGCGCCGCGAAGACCTCGACGACGCGATCGACCGCGCCTCGGCCGAGCGCGAGAAGGCGCTTGCGCTCGCCGCGGAGATGACGGCGCGCCTCGCGTCGCTCGAGAAGGAGATCGGCGAGATCCGCCGGCGGGGCGCCGGCGAAGGGGAGAGCGAGAAGCGCGCCCAGATCGAAGCCGCGGCCAAAGATGCCGAGACGCTTCGGAAGAACGCCGTCGACGAGATCGACCGGCGTCTCTCCGCCGCGAAGAAGGATCTGGCCCGCGCGGCGGCGGACCTCGCGGCGGACCGCGCCCGCGACGTCCTCGCCGGCGCGATCACGGAAGAAGACCGCCGGCGCCTCCTCGACGAGAGCGTCCGGACCGTGTCCGTCGAGGGCACCAAAAATGTGGCCGTCGAGGCCGCGAGAAACGCCAAAGCGTCATGACGTCGCGGTTCGCCCGTCCGTACGCCGACGCGCTCCTCCAGAGCGTTCCGGCATCCTTCGACGCCGCCCGCTGGTCGACGCCGCTGCGCGACGTCGCCGCGGCGATCGGCGGCAGCGGGGTGCTGCGCGCCGTGCTCGCCAACCCCTCCGTGAAGGCGGACGCCAAGCGCGCGATCGTCGCCTCGCTCGGCGCGAAAGCGGGAGTCGACGAGCTCGCGGAGCGCTTTCTCCGCCTCCTTCTCGACAACGGCCGCATCGTCCAGCTCGGAGAGATCCTCGACGCGATCCGCGAGGCGATCGACGCCCGCGAGGGCGTCGTGCCGGCAAGGGTGACCGTCGCGTCGGAGATCGACGCCGCGGCGCGGGAGCGGGTGTCCGCCGCGCTCTCCCGGGCGACCGGCAAGAAGGTGCGCGCGAGCTTCACCACCGATCCGAAGCTCATCGCCGGCTTCGTGGCGCGCGTCGGATCCATCGTTTACGACGCATCGGTCCTCGGGGCGATCGAGCAATTTAAGGAAGAGGCGCATGGAAATTAAATCGGACGAGATCACGCAGATCCTCAAGCAGCAGCTCGCCAACTACGAGAAGAAGATCGACGTCGCGGAAGTCGGCACGGTCCTGTCGGTCGGCGACGGCATCGCGCGCATCTTCGGCCTCGACAAGGTGATGATGGGCGAGCTCCTCGATTTCGGGCACGACCTCTTCGGCCTGGCGCTGAACCTCGAGGAGGACAACGTCGGCGCGGTGCTCCTCGGCGAGACCCGCGAGGTCGAAGAAGGGGAGGAGGTCAAGCGCACCGGCCGCATCATCCAGGTCCCCGTCGGCCGGGCCCTGGTCGGCCGCGTCGTCAATCCGCTCGGCGTGCCGATCGACGGCAAGGGGCCGATCGCCTCGACGGAGTTCTACCCGATCGAGCGCGTGGCGCCCGGAGTGATCGACCGCCAGCCGGTGAAGGAGCCGATGCAGACGGGGCTCAAGGCGACCGACTCGATGATCCCGATCGGCCGCGGCCAGCGCGAGCTCATCATCGGCGACCGCCAGACCGGGAAGACCGCGGTCGCGCTCGACACGATCATCAACCAGAAGGGGAAGGGCGTCATCTGCGTCTACGCCGTCATCGGCCAGAAGAAGTCGACGGCCGCGCAGGTCGTGCGCACGCTCGAGGAGAACGGCGCGATGGAGCACACGATCGTGATCTCCGCGACCGCGTCGGAGCCGGCCCCGATGCAGTACGTCGCCCCGTACGCCGCCTGCGCGATGGGCGAGTACTTCATGTTCAACGGCGGCCACGCGCTCTGCATCTACGACGACCTCTCCAAGCACGCGGCGTCCTATCGCGAGATCTCGCTCCTGCTGCGGCGGCCGCCGGGACGCGAGGCGTATCCGGGAGACGTCTTCTTCCTGCACTCGCGTCTGCTCGAGCGCGCCTCGAAGCTCTCCGACGCGAGGGGGGGGGGATCGCTGACCGCGCTCCCGATCATCGAGACGCAGGCGGGCGACGTGTCGGCCTACATTCCGACCAACGTCATCTCGATCACCGACGGCCAGATCTTCCTCGAGACCGACCTCTTCTATTCGGGCCAGCGCCCGGCCGTCAACGTCGGTTTGTCGGTTTCGCGCGTCGGCGGCAACGCCCAGATCAAGGCGATGAAGTCGGTCGCCGGCACGCTGCGGCTCGATCTCGCGCAATACCGCGAGCTCGCGGCCTTCGCGCAGTTCGGCTCGGACCTCGACAAAGCCACCCAGAACCAGCTCGCGCGCGGCAAGCGCCTGACGGAGCTCCTGAAGCAGCCCCAGTTCTCGCCGATGCCGGTCGAGCTCCAGGTCGTCTCGATCTACGCGGGGACGAAGGGCTATCTCGACGACGTCGAGATCGACGCGATCGCGGCGTGGGAGGCCGGGTTCCACCAGTACCTCCGCTCCGAGAAGAACGAGATCCCCTCGGCGATCCTGGAGACCGGAAAGATGGAGAAGGTCACCGAGGAGGCGCTCGTCGCGGCGATCCAGGAATTCAAGGTGCGCTTCTTCAAGGAGAACGCGGACGCGAAAGCCAAGGCGGCGTAAAGCGAAGGGCGAAGCAGAGAAGCCATGGCATCCCTGATCGACATCCGGCGGCGGCTCCGGTCCGTCCGGAACATCCAGCAGATCACCCGCGCGATGAAGATGGTCGCCGCGGCGAAGCTGCGGCGTTCGCAGGACCGGGTGATCGCCGCGCGGCCGTACGCCGCGTCGCTGCGGGACGTGCTCGCCAACGTCTCGGCGCGCGTTCGGGAAGCCCGGCATCCCCTGCTCGCCGAGCGCGACGAGAAGAAGGTCCTCCTGATGGTCGTCGCCGGGGACAAGGGTCTCGCCGGGGCGTTCAACGCGAACGTCAACCGCGCCGTCGGGGCGCTCCTGCGGGAGAAGTCGTGGGAGGAAGTGACGCTCCTGCCGGTCGGCAAGAAGGCGTTCGACTTCTGGAAGCGGCGGTCGATCCCGATCCGCGCGTCCTACCCCGGCATCTTTTCGCGGCTCGAATTCCGCCATGCCCGCGAGATCGCCGAGATCCTGACCGGGCTCTTCGTCTCGGGCGAGATCGACTCGGCCTACGTCGTGTACAACGAGTTCAAGTCGATCATGACGCAGGTCGTCCGCGTCGAGCGGCTCCTTCCGATCGCGCGGACGGCGATGAGTACTGCGGAGCAGGCGGTCGACTACCTCTTCGAGCCGGACCCCGCCGAGATCCTCGCGCGTCTCCTGCCGCGCTATCTGGAGTTCGCGGTCTTCAAGGTGCTCCTCGAATCGGCGGCATCGGAAAACGGCGCGCGGATGACCGCGATGGATTCGTCGACGAAGAACGCCGGAGACATGATCGATTCGCTGACGCTGACCTACAACCGCGCCCGACAGGCGCGGATCACCAAGGAACTGATCGAGATCGTCTCGGGCGCCGCGGCGCTCGACTAGCCCGGAGGGAAGGAAGAAGCCATGGCCAACATCGGAAAAGTCGTCCAGGTGATCGGACCCGTCCTCGACATCGAATTCCCCGACGGAACGCTTCCGCCGATCTTGAACGCGGTGCGCGTGAAGGACGACGGCAAGGCGACCGGCGTGCCCATCGACCTGATCGCCGAGGTCGCGCAGCACCTCGGTGAGAACCGCGTGCGCGCGATCTCGATGAAGACGACCGACGGCATGACACGCGGGATGGCGGCGGAAGACCTGGGAGGGCCGATCTCGGTGCCCGTCGGCAAGGAGACGCTCGGCCGGATCTTGAACGTCGTCGGCGACCCCGTCGACGAGCTCGGGCCGGTCAACGCGAAGGAGCGCTGGTCGATCCACCGCGATCCGCCGCGCTACGAGGACCAGTCGACCGAGGTCGAGATGTTCGAGACCGGGATCAAGGTCGTCGATCTCCTCGAGCCCTACTCGAAGGGGGGCAAGACCGGCCTTTTCGGCGGCGCGGGCGTGGGAAAGACCGTGCTCATCATGGAGCTCATCAACAACGTCGCGATGCAGCACGGCGGCTACTCGGTCTTCGCCGGCGTGGGAGAGCGCACCCGCGAGGGGAACGACCTGTACCGCGAGATGACCGAGTCGGGCGTCATCACGCCCGGCGACCCGTCGAAGTCGAAGTGCGCGCTGATCTACGGGCAGATGACCGAGCCGCCGGGAGCGCGGCTGCGCGTGGGGCTGACGGGCCTGACCGTCGCCGAGTACTTCCGCGACGTCGAGAAGCAGGACGTGCTCCTCTTCATCGACAACATCTTCCGGTTCACGCAGGCGGGCTCCGAGGTGTCGGCGCTGCTGGGCCGCATGCCGTCGGCCGTCGGCTACCAGCCCAACCTCGCGACCGAGATGGGGGAGCTCCAGGAACGGATCACGTCGACCAAGACCGGATCGATCACGTCCGTCCAGGCGATCTACGTGCCGGCCGACGACCTGACCGACCCGGCGCCGGCGACGGCATTCGCGCACCTCGACGCGACGACCGTGCTTTCGCGCTCGATCTCGGACAAGGGGATCTACCCCGCGGTCGACCCGCTCGCGTCGACGTCCAAGATCCTGACGCCCCGCGTCGTCGGCGAAGAGCACTACAAGGTCGCCCGCGACGTCCAGCAGGTGCTCCAGAAGTACAAGGACCTCCAGGACATCATCGCGATCCTCGGGATCGACGAACTGTCGGAAGAGGACAAGCTGACCGTCGCCCGCGCCCGCAAGATCCAGAAGTTCCTCTCGCAGCCCTTCTTCGTCGCCGAGCAGTTCACGGGTCTCGAGGGCCGGTACGTGAAGGTCGCCGACACCGTGAAGGGCTTCCGCGAGCTCGTCGAAGGCAAGCACGACGACGTGCCGGAGCAGGCGTTCTACATGTGCGGCACGATCGAGGAAGCGCTCGAGAAGGCGGAGAAGCTGAAGAAAGAGGCTGCTTAGTCGATGTTGAAGCTCCGCCTCGTCACCCCCGAGCGCAAGGTCCTCGACGTCGAGTGCGACGAGGTCGAGCTCCCGGGCGAGCAGGGATATTTCGGCGTGCTCCCCGGCCACACGCCGCTCGTGGCGTTACTCAAGATCGGACAGGCTTCCTACCGGATCGGGAAGAAGGAGAGCTTCGTCGTGATCGGCGGCGGCTTCGCCGAGGTCTCGAACGACACGGTCACCGTGCTCTGCGACTTCGCGGATCTCCCGCAGGAGATCGACCTCCCCGCCGCCCAGCGCGAGCAGGCGGCGGCAGAGGAAGAGATGAGAAGCGTGGGCCCGGAGACGTTCCAGGTCATCAACGCGAAGCTGGAGACCGCGATGGCGAGGGTTCAGGTGGCTTCCCGACGCTAGCGTCGGGAAGCTGGCGGGCGCGGACCAGACGGGTCGCTATACGCGTCCGTGTCACCCGCCGGCGGGCTTAACGTACGCCCCGGTACGCCGCGCCCGCCGGCCGGGCGCCCCGAACGCGTCTTTCAACCCGTCTGGCCGCGCCTCAATCGTCCCATCAACTGATAAGGCGTCCGGGCGCGTGCCGCCCGCGAGACCCACCTTGTCATTCCCGCGCAAGTGATGGCATTCGCAGAATCCAAGCGTTCTCAGGATGCGAGTAATCCGGGCTCTCCTCGCTGGCTCTGTCCATGACACCCGCCGGCGGGCTCAACGTACGCCCCGGTACGCCGCGCCCGCGGGCCGCGCGCCCCGAACGCGTCTTTCAACCCGTCTGGCCGCGCCTCGTCGACATCTCAACTGAACCCAATAACCTGTTAACCGACCTGGCTCCGCTTCGCTCCCTCCGTCCAGACGTCCGCCGTGCCCTACCACCCTCTGTCATGCCCGCGAACGCGGGCATCCAGCGGTCGTTTCATCGCGGTCTGGGCTGCACGGCCCTTCCTCCCCCAACCCCCGGTCGGCTCGGCAGGGCGGTGCGTTTTGCGGTAGAAAATATCTACACGAGGTAGAATCCCGTCATGGCGCTGAACCTCAAGGACCCGACCGCGGAACGGCTCGCGGCGGAGGCCGCGAAGCTTACCGGGGAGACCAAGACCGGCGCGATCCGGACGGCGCTCGCCGAACGCATCGAACGTCTGTCCCTCGGGAAGCCGGCCGGTGGGCGCAAGGGTCGGCTCAGGCGCTTCCTGGAAGAGGAAGCGTGGCCGGCGGTTCCGCCGAAGGTTCTTGGCCGAAAGCTGACGAAGAAGCAACGAGAGGCGATCCTCGGCTACGGCAGGGAGGGAGTGTGATTCTCGATTCCTCGGCACTCATTGCGATCCTCCTCCGTGAGCCGGGCTTCGAACGGCTGCTCGACGCGATCGACGGAGCCCGATCGATCGCGATCGGCTCTCCGACGCTCGCCGAAGCGGGGATCGTCCTTTCGTCGCGTCTGAGCGCAGACTCCCGCTCTCTTCTCGCTCGGTTCCTCGAAGAATCCGGCGCCGACGTCCTTCCGTTCGCGGCCGAGCATGGCCGCGAAGCCATCGGCGCTTTCCGGCGATACGGCAAGGGCCGCCATCGGGCGGCATTGAATTTCGGGGACTGCATGACTTACGCCGTCGCCCGCCTGGCCGACCTTCCCCTGCTGTGCACGGGCGACGATTTTCGGCGGACGGATCTGAAGATCGCGTAGGCGTCAGCGCTCTGTCTGGACGCGCCTCACGGCCTGACCGACTCAGAAGAACGGGCGCGTGCCGCCCGCGAGATCCATCGCACCAGGATTCCGCCGGGTGTCAGCGCCGGGAGATCGTCCGGGCCTCGGGCGGGGCGAGCGTCGACACGGAGACCCGCGTCCACTCGAAGACCCCCTGCGAAGTTCCGGCGTAGAGGCGGGTGCCGCCCGCGTCGATCGCGAGCGAGAGGACGATCGCCGGCGGCGGAAATCCGCTCGAAAGCGCCAACCACGATTCTCCGTCGTCCCGGCTCATGAAGACGCCCTGATATCCGCCGGCGTACAACGTCCCTTCATGCGCGGGATCGCCCACAATCGCGTCGGCGGAGAACTCGCCGGTGGCGCCTCCGGTCTTCTTCCAGGTATCCCCGCCGTCCGTGCTCCGATAGACGCCGTCGCGACCGGCGAAAAGAGTTCCCGCCCGGAACGGAGACGCGGCGAGCGCCGAAATGCCCCCCGCGGGCAACCCGGACAGGAGAGTCCAGGTGATCCCGAAGTCCGAGCTTCTCGCGACTCCGAAATCGCCGGAGACGTAGAGCCTGCCGACCGTCAGCGGATCCACCACGAGCGCCGACAAGATCAGCGGCGAAAGAGCTGAAGTCGGATGAACCGGAAACACGCCGATGTTCCACGTCGATCCCCCGTCGGCGCTCGTGGCGACTTCGCCGCCCGGGGCGACGTCATAGACGATCCCCTCCTGCCTTGGATCGACCGCGACGAGACCGAATTCGACTTCCCTTCCGAAGACGTCGAGCCCCGTCCGACCCCACGATCCTCCGCCGTCGCTCGACTTGAGCAGGCGACTCCCGGTCACCGCATAGACGGTCGCCGGGTCGAGAGGATCCACCGCGACGCTTGGGCCGATGCTGGACGCGCCCGAGCCGAGGGTTTCGGGAAGCATCGTCCAATCTCCGCCTCCGTCTGCCGTTTCCGAGATCCAGTCCGATCCCCCGTAGGTGAAGCCGGCCGAGAAGACGTGCCCGGAAAGCGTCGGGTCGACCACGATTGCGCTGACCGCGACGTCCGCGATTCCGCGGTTCGCAGCCGTCCACGTCCCGCCGCGGCCGGAACTTTCGAAGACGCCGGTCGTGGTGCCGATGAGGATCTCGCCCATGCCCGCGGGAACGATTGTCGCCGCACCTCCATCGAGTGCGGAATCGCCGATCGGCGTCCAGTGCTCGCCGCCGTCGTCGCTGCGCCAGACCCCGTCGTCGATTCGCAGATCGGTTCCTGGCCGGCGGGCGCCGTAGATCACGCCGGGCTGAGCGGGATCGACCGTGAGAGTCGACACTCCCGATGGAGCGGGAAGGGCCTGCCAGCTCGCTCCCCGGTTGGAGAGCCGGAAGACCTGGGAATCGGCGTCGACGACGTACAGATTCGACGGATCGGCCGGATCGACGACCACGTCTCGGATACCGGGGGCGACGTGTCCGCCGTCGACTGCCGCCCACGTCACTCCCCGGTCGTCGGAGCGCAAGAGGTCGACGCCTGTGCCCACGAAGATCGTGTCCGCGTCGGACGGATCGAAGACGATTCGGGTCACGTAGTCGTTGGTGAATCCCGCCAGAGACACGCTCGACCACGTCTCCGCGCCGTCGTCGGTTCGGTAGAGGCCGCTCGCCGTGCCGGCGTACACCGTTTCGGGGCGCGACGGATCGATCGCGAGAGCGTGGACCTCGCACTCGGGAGGACCGTATTGGCCGCACGCCGGCATCGCGGCCCGCCAGGAATCGCCGCCGTTCGAGCTCCGGAAGACCCCGCCGAAACCCGTACCGACGTAGACGATCGACGAGCTCGACGGCTCGACGGCGATCGCGCCGATCGGGCCGGCCCCGAGTTGCGCGGCGGAGCCGGTTCCTGCGAGGCCGCTTGCGATCGATCGCCAGTGCGCACCGCCGTCCACGGTCTTCCAGAGGCGGCTCTGGTACGGCGGGTAGAGCGCGGCGGCTTCGCCGCTTCCCGCATAGATCACCGCGGGTTCCCGAGGATCGACCGCGATGGCGGCGATCGGCGCCCCGAACGGACCGCCGCCGGTCCAGACGTCCCGGCCGCCTTCGACTCGGACCGCGGCGAAGCAGAACAAGACCGCGATGATCCGACGCATTCGTCCATGATACGGGGATGACCGCGCCTTCATGGAGAGCCAAATTGCCCGACCACTCCCGATCCCGCAGGCCCCCGAGGCGTGACCGGTCGTTAAACACCGCCGCCGACGACGCGACGCATAAAAAAAGCCGGGTCGAGTCCCGGCTTTTCACGACCTGATCCGTAAGCCTTCGGCTACTTTTTCTTCTTCTGCTTCGGCTTCTTGGTTTCTTTCTTCGGCGACTTGTCACCCATGCGCGTCACCCCCTCTCGGAAGATCATCTTCCGAGAAACCGGGAGGAAAATCAATCGGGACGTGTCGACTCGTGACTTGCGGCTCGCGACTAGCCCTTCACGACCTCCCGCTTGTCCCCGATCCGCCGCGTGACCTTCTTCTCGTCGAGGTGCTCCAGCAGCGGGATCGCGATCCGGCGCGTGAGATGGAACAGGTCCTTGAACTCGGGGACGGAGATCGGCGACTTTCCGGACGCGCGCAGATCGGAGACGACGCGGTCGACCGCCGACTGCGCGACGAAGAAGCCGCCGGGGAGACGCGCGAGCCGCTTTTCCTTCACGAGGTAGGCGAGGAGTCCCTCGACGATCTTCGGCTTGGCCGAGAGCGCCATCGCGACGTCGCCCGGAGAGGGCGGTTCCAGTCCGCCCTTCTCGAACATCTCGGCGATGCGGTCGGCGAGCTTCTGCTCTCCCCCCGGCAGCGCGCGCTCTCCCGGAAGCCGGACGCTCTCCCCCTCGGAGATCACCTTTCCCGATTCGGCGATCGAGCGCAGGACGACTTCGGCGTCGCGCTCCGGGAACGCGCCGAAGACCCGTTCGATCACGGCCGCCCGGGAGGCGTCCACGGCGCCGGGCCGGCGGGCGACTTCTTCCGCGACCGCGGCCGCCGTGCGCGCGGCGAGATCTTCCCAGCGGGTGTTCGAGAGAAAGAGGCGCCCGGTATCGAGATCGCGGAGCGCCCCGGACTTGAGCTTCTCGGCCAGGAGCGGGCGCACATCCTCTTCGCGGATCCCCTCCTCGCGCGCGAGCTCTTCGCGCGACGCGCCGGCGGGCGACCGCTCGATGCGCCGCGCCAGACGGTCGGCCGGAGACCCTTCGAGGAAGACGCGCCGGTCCTCGGCGGCGATCTTTCGCGGCGGATGGACGTCGAGGATCTCGCCGCCGCCGATCGTCGCCGCGGGGGAGAGCCGCCGCACGATGAACCGGTCGCCGGCGCGCGCCGCGACCGGCGTTTCGAGGGCCAGGAGCGCCGCGACTTGCGTCCCGGGCCGCGCCTCGCCCCAGAGCCGGACGCGCGCGACGTGCTCGGACGCGAAGTGATGGAAAGACGCCTCGTCCCCGTTCTCGAGCGCGGGAGCGTCGGGGAGCATCGTCAGGCGGACGAGCAGGCGACTCGAGGGAACGATCGACTCGGGGGCGACGATCATCTGCCCGCGCCGAAGCTGCTCCCGTTCGACCCCGGCGAGATTCGCGCTCGTCCGCTCCCCGGCGCGCGCCGTCTCGACCGCCTCGTCGTGGACCTCGACGCGCCGGACGCGCGCCTCGATCCTCTCCGGGAGGATCTCGACTTTCTGGCCGGCGGTCAGCGTCCCGTCGACGAGGCTCCCGGTCACGACCGGCCCGAAGCCGGCGATCGAGAAGGCGCGGTCGATCGGGAGCCGCAGCGGCTTGCGGTCGCGATGGCCGGCCGAGGCGTTCGCGATCGCAAACAGCGTGTCGGCGAGCCCGGCCACGCCTTCCCCGGTGCGCGCGGAGACGGGGAGGATCGGCGCGTTTTCGAGGAACGATCCGGCGACGAGCTCGCGCACCTCGAGCTCGGCGACCGCGGCGACATCGGCGGAGACGCGGTCGATCTTCGTGAGCGCGATCACGCCGCGCGAGATGCCGAGGAGCCGGACGATCGCGAAATGCTCCCGCGTCTGGGGCTTGATACTTTCGTCGGCCGCGACGACGAGGAGCACGGCGTCGATCCCACCGGCGCCGGCGAGCATGTTGCGCACGAACCGCTCGTGGCCGGGGACGTCGACGAAGCCGATCCGCGCGTCTCCGCGCGAAAGATGCGCGAAACCGAGGTCGATCGTGATGCCGCGCGCCTTCTCCTCGGGCAGCCGATCGGCATCGATCCCCGTCAGGGCCCGCACGAGCGCCGTCTTGCCGTGGTCGATGTGGCCCGCGGTGCCCACGATGAACCGCCGCGAGATGGCCGTCATTCGGTTCTTTCCACGCTGTGCTTTATCTCATAACGGCAGCACGGATCGCGCTGGCGGTGCTCGATGACCGATCTCAGCCGAAACGTGCTTCGCAGTGCGCTGCGCGCAGCGCGGCCGTCGCCCGCGATCGTTTCGGCCCGCGTCCAACCTGGGGAAAAGAATTTTCCCCAAACCCCTTTTCTCAGGGCCCGCCGACGGCGACGGTGAACGATGGCTTTTCCGCACCACCGATCATCGTCCGCCATCCCAAGCAGAACTTCCCTTTTTCCGAAGGGAGGCGGCAACCGACGCCGCCGAGTCGGATGACGACAGCCGTCCTCTCCGTGGGGTTGAGGCGCGGCGAGCTGCGCGGCTTCATGTGGCGCGAACGAGACAGGCACAATCGTCCTCGGGCTGTTGTCGGCCCGCGCCACGATGGGATAGCCTTCTCCCGTGCCCGAGATGCTGAAGAAGATCGAGAACGACGTGAAGGACGCGATGCGCGCCGGCGACAAGCCGAAGGTCTCGACGCTCCGGCTGCTCCTGGCGGCGCTGAAGAACGAGAAGATCCAGGCGCACCGGGAGCTGACCGACGAGGAGATCGAGGCGGTCATCCGCCGGGGCGTCAAGCAGCGGAAGGACTCGATCGAGCAGTACGCCAGGGGAAACCGTCCCGATCTCGTGGACGCCGAGACCGCGGAGCTCGAGATCCTCAACGGGTATCTGCCGCAGGGCCTCTCCGAGATGGAGCTCGAAAGCGCCGTCAAGAGCATCATCGTCGACCGGGCGCTGACGTCGAAGAAGGAAGTCGGCGCGGTGATGAAGGAGCTCATGACGCGGTACAAGGGGAAAGTCGACGGCCGGCGGGCCCAGGAGATCGCGCAGCGCCTGCTCCCGTGAATGCTTGCCGCACTCGTGCTTCCATGAACGCTTGCCGAGTTCGGGCTTCCATGAACGCTTGCCGCGTTCCCCGGAACGCGCGCGGCGTTCGCTTTCCGTGAACGCGAGCCGCGTCTCCGAAGAAACGGAGATCAAGGTCCCCGTTCCCGATCTGGCCCCCGTCCGGGCCCGTCTGGCCGACAACGGGGCGGCGCGCGTCTCCGAGGTCCACGACGAGATGAACATCCTCTTCGACGACGCCGACGGGCGCCTCGCCTCCTCGAATTGCGCCCTGCGCGTGCGGCACGCGCGCGGACGCGGTGTGGTGACCTGGAAGGGCCCGGCCTCCTTCGAAGGCGCGGTCAAGCGACGCGAGGAGATCGAGCTCGAGGTCCCCGATCCCGCGGCGGCCGAGCGCCTGCTCGAGCGAATCGGATTCGTTCCGAAGTTCCGCTACGCGAAGCGGCGCGAGGAGTTCCGCTGCGTCGGGTGTCTGGTCGCGCTCGACGAGACGCCGATCGGCGCGTTCGTCGAGATCGAGGGCGATCCCGCGGCGATCGCGGTCGCGGCCGCGGTGCTGGGACTGCGCCATGCCGATGCCGAGCGCCGTTCCTACGCCGGCCTGTACCGCCGCGCGAGGGAGAAGGACCCGTCGCTCCCGCCCGACATGCTCTTTCGCCAATGAAGGCGATGCTCCTCTCGGCCGGGCTCGGAACGCGCCTGCGTCCCGCCACCCTCGACCGGCCCAAGGCGCTCTTCCCCTATCTCAATACGCCCCTGATCGACCGGCGGCTCCGCGCGCTCGTGCCACAGGGATTCGCGCAGGTCGCGGTCAACCTTCACCATGAAGGCCGTCAGGTCGTGGAGCACCTGGGCGAGAGCGGGGCGGCCGGCGCGGCCGTGCGCTTCTTCTGGGAGCCGGTGATCCTCGGCACCGCCGGCGCGGTGAAAAACGCCGAGGCGTTCTTCGAAGACGAGGAAGCGGCGGTCTGGAACGTCGACGCCGAGGTCGACGCCGATCTCGCGGCCCTGCTCGCCGCGCACCGGCGCGACGGAAATCTCGCGACGCTTCTCGTCGCCGCCAACCGGGACCCGCGGCGCTTCACGCCGCTCCACGCGGAAGGGTCGCGGCTCGCGTCCATCGGGAGCCCGGGCCCCGCCGGCGGGGAAGCCGAACGGCCCCTCCTCTTCACGGGCGTCTCGATCCTCTCCCCGCGCGCGATCGCCCGGATCCCCCGCGGCCCGCGGTCTCTCGTCGACGACCTCTGGCGGCCGGTCCTCGCCGAAGGAAGGGAACGGATCGGGGTCGTCTTCCACGAAGGGACCGCGTTCGACCTCGGCACGCCCGCCGACGTGCTCGCGGCGTCGCAGGCGGCGATCGAAACGCGAAGCGATTTCGATCCGGCGGAGGGCTTCTTCGACGGCCGCGCGAAGGTCCTCGCCGCCGATCCCTCGGCCGTGCCCGCGGGCGTCGAGCGCTCGGTCGTCGGCCGGGCGTCGCTCGCCCCCGACGCGCTCGTGTCCGGATCCGTCCTCCTCGACGGCGCCGAGCTCGGCCCCGGATGCGTCGTGCGGGAGAGCCTGGTCGGTCCCGTGCGTGTCGCGGCGGGTGAGACCGTCGAAGGGATGTTTCTCTGGCCCGGGGAGATCGGTGTCGTCCGGATTCCTCTTCACGATTCCTCCCAGCGCCGGGAACCGGCGGTGAAATAGAGGACGCGGATGCGTCCCGTGCGGTTGTAGACGCGGACGACCGCCATGCGCGACCGCCCGTCGGAGAGATAGAGCGAACCCGGCGTGCATTCGCCGAGCGGCGAGAACGAGCAGATGTTGCTGCGGTTGAAGCGGATCGGGTCGTCGGACCCGGTCAGGAGCTTCGACGGCGCCGACGGATCGGGCACCGGGATCCCCTGCAGGATCGCGATCCGCACGTCGCCGCGATCCCAGCCGTGCGAGCCGACCGACGGCTTGTCCTTCCCGGAGAGAATGTCCCGCGTCAACACGCCGTTGCCGTTGCCGTCCCAATAGACGCCGAGGCGATATCCGCCGGGAAGGATCTCGATCCGCACCGCCGCCTCGCGCCCCATGCGGATCGCGGTGGCGCGCGCCATGCGGAAGGTCATCGCGGCCTCCTGGCCGGCCGTGTGGATCCGGACGTACGCGTAGAGTCCCTGCGCGGAGGGGACGGCGATCATGAGAAGCGCCGCCCCGATCGCCACCGCCGCGAGGAGCTCGACCAAGGAGAACCCGCTCGATCTCATCTTCGCTTTCGAAAAAGAGGGCCCGGCCGCCGAGCCGGCGACAGGCTCGCCGACCCCGCCGGGCCCGAAACGTTCACGCCGCCTTCGCCGCTTTCGCGCGCGAGCGGGAGCGCATCCCCGTGGACTTGATCTTCTCGGTGAGAGTGGTCGCGCCGGAGACCGTCAGGTGCGGCCGCAGGACGACGAAGAGCTTCTCGCCCACGCCCTTGACCTCCATCAGGTCCTCGATCTTCTTGAAGGGTCCGTTGGTCTTGCGATATTCGACGACCTTCTGCGCGAGCTTCAACCCGACGCGGGGCAGCAGCGCGATCTGCTCGGCCGACGCCGAGTTGACGTTGATGGTTCCGCTCGCGGCCGAGGTATTCGCCGCCCCTTTGGCGGGCGCCGCGGGTTTCGCGCCGGAGGCGAGGCCGGTCGACGCGAGGAGAAGGGCCGTGATCATCCACTTCTGCATGGGGTTTCCTTTCCTGTCGTGGTCTTTCTTTTCGTTTCTCTTCCCGGAGATTTGTCCTCATCCCTTTTCCGCGGCTATTCCTTCATCGTCACCTCCCATAAAAATTGTTCGGACGGGGAGAAGGCGAACGGCAGGCCAGAGAAGGATCCCGCATAAACCGTTGTCGCCTTGGAACTTCAACGGAAGCCGGCGTCGCCGCGATCGGCGTCGCCGGCAAAAGGTCTTTGCACGGCGCCGCGCGAGACGTGGCCGATGCTCGGGTTCGTCTGGTGGCGAAAATCCGGGCGGGAGAAAGATTTTTTGTCGGCTCTATAATCGCGCGCCGTGAGCGGAGAGCGGAAGGAGATCGTCGTCGGGGTGTCGGGAGCGTCCGGAAGCGCGCTCGCGATCGGGTTCCTGCGATCGATCCTCCCGCTCGACACCGTCGGCCGCGTCCATCTCGTCGTCTCCTCGGCGGCGCTCGCGGTCGCCCGTCAGGAGATCGGAAGCGGGTTCGGGGACGCCGCCGCGTTCGTCCATGCGCTCGAGCTTCCCGCCGGAGCGGCGGAGAAGATCGCGCTCCACGGCAACGACGATCTCGCCGCGCCGATATCGTCGGGGTCGTACCCGACCGACGGGATGGTCGTGATCCCGTGCAGCGGCGGCACCCTCGCCTCCATCGCGCACGGGGTCTCGCGCGGGCTCCTGCAGCGGGCCGCGGACGTGACGCTCAAGGAACGGCGGCCGCTCGTCCTCTCGTTCCGGGAGAGCCCCTACTCGCTCGTCCACCTCGAGAACATGGCGGCGGTCACGCGCGCGGGCGGAATCGTGATGCCGCCGTCGCCCGCCTTCTACATCGAGGCGCCGTCGATGGAGCGGCTGATGCAGGCTTACTACTTTCGGGTGGCGCGGGTGTTCGGCCTCGAGCTTCCGGACGACTTCGTATGGCGCGGACCGCGACGTTGACCGCGCCCCTCGGGCGATTCCGCGAATCGCTCGAGATGATCAAGTTCTCGCACACCGTGTTCGCGCTTCCGTTCGCGCTGCTCGCCTACTTCCGCGCGGCCGGGCCGACACCGCCGGCGCGGACGTGCGCGTGGATCGTCGTCGCGATGATCGGCGCGCGGACCGCCGCGATGGCTTTCAACCGGATCGTCGACCGCGCGATCGACGCGGAGAACCCGCGGACGGCGGCGCGCGCGCTTCCGGCCGGGCGCCTCCCGGTCGGCTTCGCCGCGGGATTGTGTCTCGCGGCGAGCCTCGTGTTCCTCCTCGCGGCGTTCGAGCTCAACCGCCTGGCCTTCGTCCTCGCGTTCCCGACGCTCGCCGTCCTGCTCGGCTACTCGTTCACGAAGCGCTTCACGGTCCTCTCGCACGTGGTGCTGGGGGTCTGTCTCGGGATCGCCCCGGTCGGAGCGTGGGTCGCCTTCCGCGGGAGGATCGAGTGGCCGCCGATCGCGCTCGGCGCCGCGGTCGTCTTCTGGACCGCGGGCTTCGACGTGCTCTATGCGCTTCAGGACGAGGAGTTCGACCGCGAGCGCGGGCTTCGGTCGCTCCCGGCGCGGCTCGGGACGGTGCCCGCCCTCTGGATATCGGGCCTCTTCCACGCCGCCACGCTCCTCTTCCTGGCGCTGTTCGCGCGGGCGGTCGCCGGAGGGCCGCTCATGAGCGCCGCGATCGTCGTCGCGGCCGTCGCGCTCGCCGTCCAGCACGCCCTCGTGAAGCCCGGGGATCTTTCGCGGTTGAACGCCGCGTTCTTCACGGCCAACGGGGTCCTGTCGGTTGCGGTGGCCGTGCTGGGGATCGCGGACCTGTGGATTCGATAGCCGGCGCGGCGATACATCGAGCCGGCCGGGCGCGTGCCGCCCGCCGGCGGCTCGACGTACGTTCTGTGTACGCCTTCACCGCCGGCGGCCGACCCGCATCCCGGCGGGCTCGCGTCTGGCCGCGCCTCGCCGTTGCGGTCAACTGAACCTCGACGTCGGCAATCGCACCGGGAGGTCGGGCGCGGACCATACGGGCTGCTATACGCGTCCGTAGCACCCGCCGCCGGGCGCAACGCCCCGGTACGCCTTACCCGCCGGCGAGTGCCCCGAACGCGTC
>DATFVB010000194.1 GCA_035260525.1 Thermoanaerobaculia bacterium | reverse complement strand
GCTGCGCGAGGGCCGCCTCGTTTTCGGCGAGGACCGCGGGGTCCTGCTCTCCGACGATCAGGAGCGTCGGCGCGGCGACCGCGGAGAGGGCGTCCCCGGCGAGATCGGGTCTCCCGCCGCGGGAGACGATCGCGCCGATCGCCGCCGGAAGACGCGCGGCCGCCACGAGCGCCGCCGCAGCGCCGGTGCTCGCGCCGAAGTAGCCGACCGGCGCGATCTCCGGCCGCTCCGCCAAAAGCCAGCGCGTCGCGCGTTCGAGCCGTTCGGCGAGGAAACGGATGTCGAACCGCAGATGGGCGGTGTCGAAGTCGATCTCCCCTTCTTCCGGAGTGAGCAGGTCGAAGAGCAGCGTGCCGAGCCCGTCGTCGCAGAGCGCGGACGCGACGAATCGATTCCGCGGACTGAGCCGGCCGCTGCCCGAGCCGTGCGCGAAGACGACCACGCCGCGCGAGCCCTCCGGCACGCGGAGCTCGCCCGTGAGCGTCGCGTCTCCCGCGGGAATCCGGACTTCTTCCCTGTCGACGACGGTGTTCATGAGGTCGAAATCAAGCAAGCGCCATGCCCCGCAGGCGTCGAGCGAGCGGCAGGTTCAACGCCGGCCCCTTCCTCCCCGGTGAGGAAGAAGTACTGGCGACGAGGCTGGAGATTCGTTGCCTCTGTGACGAAGGCCGGCGAGGCGCGAGCCCGATCCGCCGCCACTCCACCGAGCCCGCTCCCCGCGACGGTTCGCGGGCTCGGATCTCTTCGGCCGCCGGACGCAGGAATGGGAGAGGCCGAGAGGGTCGGAAGCTTCCGAGAACACGGTCGTTCGGAGGCGGGCCTTCGCGGCGCGACGAAGTCTCGCGCGATCGCTGCGCGAGACGACTTGCGCCGCGGGAGCGGGAGCGAAGGCGAAGGGAGTGGCGGCGGCGCGGTCCCGTCGCTCGTTCGACGGCGCCGCGACTCCGCCACGCGCTCCCGTCCCCCGAGCACGCTCCCGCGACGGTATCGCCGCGCCGACCGTCATCGCGCCGTGTACAGCGCGATCACCCGCTCGAGCGCCCGCCGGCACACCGCGCAGAATCCGACCTCGTCGCGCGTGAACATGATGCAGTCCTCCTGCGGGCGGTAATAGCCCTTCGCGCGGTAGTTCGCCCCCTCGAACGCTCCCACCTTTCCAGAGTAGCGGTCGGTTCCGAGGAGCTTCGTCTCTTCCTCGCGCTCGGCCCGGAAGAGCGCGTCCATCTCCGACTCGGGGCGGCTGGCGGCGCGGATCGCGCGCCGTTTCGCCTGGACCTCGCGGGAACGGGTCTCGAACTCCTCCTTCGTCCACGGCGTCGGGATCGGGGTCCCGGGTGAGACGAGGTCCTTCCACTTGAGCTTCGCCGGGTCCTTCATCGCCGTCGCGTTCGGCTCCCACGGCTCGACGAGCTCGCCGGCGGTGTCGTAGGCCACGTCGGACGTGTAGTACTCGTCGGCCAACCCCGAAAAATGGTGCCCGAACTCGTGGACGAAGATGTACGGTGCCCACGCGCTGTCGGCCGCGACAGTGCTGTAGAGGTTGTAGATCCCTCCGCCTCCGTAGGTGTTCGCGTTGACGAGGATCTCGACGAAGTCGTAGGGCGCGAACTGCGCGATCTCGCGGAACGCATGGTTGTCGAACGTCAGCACGTAGCGCTCGGAACCGAAGGCGTCGTAGGAGGATCCGACCGGATTGCGGCGGTGGACGCCCGTCGACGGCCGCGAGATCCCCGACTCGGGGGACGGCGGGCACAGCCCCCAGACGTTGAAGTCGGCGCGGTGCTCCTTGAACGGGGAGGTCGAGAAGAGGATCTCCATGAGCTTGCGCGCGTCCTTCTCGAACTTCGGTGCCTCGGCGGCGGCGTATCCGTCGCCCAGGATGAGAAAATCGACCTTTGCCGACGGGTCACCCGACTTCTGCAGCGCCAGCAGAGGGGCGGGCGCGGGAGGGATCGAAGCGTCGACGAACATGCCCTTCGGGTCGATCGTCGTTCGCCAGAGCTCCCGGAAAGCGTTGGCGGCATCGCGCTTCGAGATGACGACGGTCACCGGCGCGTCGGGGACCGGAAACCGGAGCGACTCCTCGAAGGTCCGGTCGATCGTCTTCGCCTCGTCGGTCGTCTCCCACTCGCCGTAGATCGAGGCGAACCCGCGCGAGTAGAGGGGGCGGCCCGAGGCGGCGTCTCGCACCTCGAAGAAGTACTTTCCGAGATTGAGGTCGTCGAGGGGCCGCGACGGATTGCCGGGCCAGGCCAGCGGCTCGAGCACCACTCGTCCCCAGCTGAAATGCTCCTCCCGCGCATTCCCGGTGTGGAAGTAGTCGAACCGCATCGTGCGCGGTGCCGCGGAGGCGAGAGCGGGGGCCGCGAAAACGAGGAGGAGGAACGCCCGGAATGCGTGTTTCATCCGGGAATGATATAGGTTTCGAAGGGGTTGTCTCCCCGGAGAGGAACGCCTGCATCGTTGGCCACCGTTCGCCCGCCCCGCCCCGACCCGACGGAAACGATCCTCGATGAATACGGGATCAACGCCGATTACGCTCTCGAGCTCTTCGATCGGTATCGGAGCGATCCCGCGCTCGTCGACGACGACTGGCGCGAATACTTCGACGACCTGACGGGGCCGCCCCCGCCGGTTCCGGCCGCGCCCGCTCCGCCTCCGCCGGCCGCCGCGGCTCCCCCGCTCCCTTCCCCGACCCGGCCGGCCGAACCGGCCCCGGCCGGCGAGCGGCACCCGATCCTCGGCGCGGCGCTCCAGATCGCGCAGAACATGCGGGCAAGCCTCGAGATGCCTACGGCGACTTCGCAGCGGCAGGTCCCGATCAAGCTCCTCGAGGAGAACCGGCGGCTCGCCAACGACTACCGCGCGGCCAACGACCAGAGCAAGATCTCCTTCACACACGTCGTCGCGTGGGCGGCGCTGTGCGCACTGCACGACTTTCCCCGATTGAACGACGCGTTCGGCGGGTCCGCCGAGCCGCCGGAGCGCATCGTGCGCGGGGAGATCCACTTCGGGCTCGCCGTCGACGTCGAAAAGCGCGACGGGACCCGGACCCTCCTCGTTCCGAACGTCAAGGGAGCGGGGACGATGACGTTCACCGAGTTCGTGCGGGCGATGGACGACGTCATCGCCCGCGCGCGCACCGGCAAGCTCGTGATCGCCGATTTCCAGGGAACGACCGTCTCGCTCACGAATCCCGGGCCGATGGGGACGACGTCGTCGATCGCGCGTCTGATGCCCGGGCAGGGCCTGATCCTCGCGACCGGGGCGATCGACTACCCCGCCGGGTTCTCCGCCATGGCGCCCGAGGCGATCTCGAACCTCGGCATCAGCAAGGTGATGACGCTCTCCTGCACGTACGACCACCGGATCATCCAGGGGGCGGAGTCGGGGACCTTCCTGGGGCGCATCGAGGCGCTGCTCCTCGGCGAGCACGCGTTCTACGAGGAGATCTTCGAAGACCTCGCGATCCCGTACCGTCCCTTCCACTGGGCCGTCGACCGGAACCCGGCGATCGTCGCCGGCGACGTCTCGCGCCTCCGTGAGATCGAGAACCAGGCCCGGGTCCTCGAGCTGATCAACGCCTACCGCGTGCGCGGCCATCTCGTTGCCGACATCGACCCGCTGCGCGCCGCGCCGGTCCCGCACGTCCCCGAGCTCGACCTCGAAACCTACGGCCTGACGATCTGGGACCTCGACCGCGAGTTCATCACGGGAGGGCTCGGCGGCGCGGAGACGCTTCCCCTCCGGAAGATCCTCGAGATCATGCGCCGTTCCTACTGCGGGAAAGTCGGCGTCGAGTACCGGTTCATCCAGGACGGCGCCGAGAAAGAGTGGCTGCGGCGCCGGATCGGAGCGGTCCCGGAGCCTCCGCCCGCCGACGTTCGCCAGCACATCCTCTGGAAGCTCCTCTCGGCCGAGGTCTTCGAGCACTTCCTGCACAACCGGTTCCTCGGGCAGAAGCGCTTCTCGATCGAAGGGGGCGAAACCCTGATTCCGTTGCTCGACCAGCTCGTCGCCGGCGCCGGCTCGCGCGGAATCGAGGAGATCACGATCGGAATGTCGCATCGGGGGCGCCTGAACGTGATCGCCAACGTGATCGGCCGTTTCTGCGAGCGCATCTTCGCGAGCTTCGAGGGGATCGTGCACCCCGACTTTCCCGCCGACGAGGGGGACGTGAAATACCACCGCGGCGCGCAGGGCGTGCGCGAGCTCGCCGACGGACGGCGCGTCTCGATCGAGGTCGTGCCGAATCCGTCGCACCTCGAGTTCGTCGACCCCGTCGTCGAGGGGATCGTCCGCGCCCGGCAGGACGCGCGCGGGGGACGCGGACCCGCCGTCTGGAACCGCGCGCTCGCGGTCCTCGTCCACGGAGACGCGGCGTTCGCCGGGCAGGGCATCGTTGCCGAGACGTTCAATCTCTCGCAACTGAAGGGGTACCGGACCGGCGGGACGATCCACGTCGTCGTCAACAACCAGATCGGTTTCACGACCTCCCCCGGCGAGGGCCGCTCCTCCCTCTATTCGACCGACATGGCGAAGATCAACCAGGTCCCGATCTTTCACGTCAACTCCGACGACCCGGAGGCGGCGCATCGAGTCCTCCAGATCGCGCTCGACTACCGGCAGGAGTTCCACAAGGACATCGTGATCGATCTCGTCGGATTCCGGCGGCACGGCCACAGCGAAGGGGACGAGCCGAGCTACACCCAGCCCGTGATGTACCAGAGGGTCCGCGAGCATCCCGGCGTCTTCGGGATCTACGCGAAGAAGCTCGTCCGCGAGAAGGTCGTCACCGAGGCACAGGTCGAGGAGCTCAAGGCCGAGCGTGGCCGGCGGTACGAGGTCGCGCTCGCGCGGGCCAAGGAGATCGCGAGCGCCGGCAGCGTTCCCGGGTGGGACGACCGCGAAGCGCCGGCGCCGGCCGCGGCGCCCGATACGGCGGTTCCGCGGGAGGCTTTCGACGCGATCGGCGCGGCTCTCGCGAAAGTCCCGCGCGGTTTCCACCTCAATCCCAAGGTGATCACGCTCCTCTCGCGCCGGGAAAAGATCGCGCGCGGCGAGATGCCCGTCGACTGGGCGACCGCGGAGGCGTTCGCGTTCGGGTCGCTTCTCCTCGAAGGGACCCCCGTGCGCCTTTCCGGCGAGGACAGCAGCCGCGGCACCTTCTCCCAGCGGCACATGGTGCTCCACGACGCGCGGACGGGACAGCGGTGGACGCCTCTCGAGTCGGTCGCTCCCGGCGTTCCTTTCTTCGTCTTCGACAGCGCGCTCTCGGAGGCCGGCGTTCTCGGCTTCGAGTACGGCTACAGCGTCGCGGCGCCGCGGACGCTCACCCTCTGGGAAGCCCAGTACGGCGACTTCGTCAACGCGGCGCAGGTGATCGTCGACCAGTTCATCGCGTCCGGCCGGGAGAAATGGGGGCAGCCGAGCCGGCTCGTACTCCTCCTGCCGCACGGGCAGGAAGGCCAGGGCCCGGAGCACTCCAGCGCCCGGCCGGAGCGCTTCCTCGACCTCGCGGTCGACGACAATCTTCAGCTCTGCCAGCCGACGACGCCCGCGCAGTATTTCCATCTGCTCCGCCGCCAGATGCGGCGGCCCGAGGCTTCTCCGCTCGTCATCCTCACCCCGAAGAGCCTGCTCCGCCTCGCGGCGTCGTTCTCCCCTCTGGACGCCATGACCACCGGAGGATTCGAGCCGGTCGTCGGCGATCCGGAGATGGCCGGCGCCGAGCGCGTGATCCTGTGCGGCGGAAAAATCTACTACGACCTCGCCGCCGCCCGCGCGAAGAAGAACGCGCGCGCCGCGATCGTCCGCGTCGAGCAGCTCGCGCCTTTTCCAGCCGCCGAGCTTCGCGCGGCCCTCGACGCGCTGCCGGGGGCCTCGGACCTCGTCTGGGTGCAGGAGGAACCGCGGAACATGGGCGCGTGGTCGCACGTCGCCGAGCGCTTCACCGAGCTGCGGGGCGGGCTCGCGCTCCGCTACGTCGGGCGCCCGCCGTCGGCCAGTCCGGCGACCGGATCGGCCGAGGTCTTTCACGACGAACAGGACAAACTGATCGACGAAGCGCTGGGGTAACCGCATGGCGGCGGTGCAGCGTCCACCGATCTGGTCCCGCCACGAAAATCGAACAAACGCGAAAGCGCGGTGAGGCGCGAGCCCGGTCTGCCGTCGCTCTGACGAGGTATGGCGGATCGATCGCCGATTACGTAGCTGGAGCGAAATCCTCGTCTGAGCTTCGATCCGACGAAGCCCTAGCGAAGGCGGACGGGATGCGTGCCGCCCGCGAGATCCCGGTGAGGCGATCGCGAAGCGGTCGTCCCCGCGAAAGCGGGGACCCAGCCCGACGGGAAGGACGTGGATTCCCGCTTTCGCGGGAATGACAGAGCCGGGCAGCACTCGCAGGGTCTCGCAGGCGGCACGTGCCCGCCCGGCTCGAGGCATCCGCCTTCGCCAGGGCTGGGGCGGATCTCACCGGCAATCCTCCGAAGCTCGCAAGAGCGAAGGAGGATCGCCGCACCCAAAAAAATGCCCCGGCGGCCTTGCCGCCGGGGCCAAAAAGAAGACAAATCGCAAATTACTGGACGTTCAGGGCAAAGTCGTCGACGACGAAGGACGTCTGGAGCGACGAATCCTCCTTTCCGAGGAGATAGACCCGGATCGTCTGTCCCTTGTAGCCGATCACGTTGAAGCTCTTCTGCGCGTATCCGGTGTTCTTGTTCAGGTTCGAGTACGTCGCGAGCGTGGCGAGCACCGTTCCCGACGAGTTCCGGATCTGAACCGAGAGCTTGTCGTAGGCCGTCGTGGTCGTCGTCTCGGCCGTGTCGATATGCAGCCAGAAGGAGAGCGTCGCCGTCGTGACGTTGGACGGGATCGCCACCTGCTGGTACAGCGTGTCGGTGTGGGTCGAGCCGTAGCCGTTCAGCCACGCCTTCCAGGAGCCCGAGTGCGCCGGCTCGCCGGTCGAGCTGTCGATGACTCCGGAGGTCGCGGTCCAGGAGACGTTCCCGGACTCGAATCCGGGATTGAGCAGCAGCTGCTGGGCGGTGCCTCCCGAGGTCACCGTCAAGGAGACCGACGCGGTGTGCGTGATCCCTCCGCCGGTGCCGGTCACCGTGATCGTGTAGGTGCCCGTCGTCGTCGAGGACGCGACCGTCATCGTCATCGTCGAAGACCCGGAGCCGGGCGCGGCGATCGCCGTCGGGTTGAAGGACACCGTCACGCCGGACGGCTGGCCGGAAGCCGAGAGGGAGATCGCGTTGTTGAACCCGCCCGAGACCGTCGTCGAGACGGTGGACGTTCCGGAGCCGCCCTGAGCGACGGAAACCGATGAAGGCGACGCCGCGATCGTGAAGTTCGGCGTCGCCGCGGCGGTCACCGTCAGCGAAACGGACGTCGTGTGGGTGACGCCGCCGCCGGAGCCCGTGATCGTGATCGGGTACGTCCCCGTGGCGACGGACGAACCGACCGTCATCGTCATGGTCGACGAACCGGATCCGGGCGCCGCGATCGACGTCGGGTTGAAGGAGACCGTCACGCCCGACGGCTGACCGGAAGCCGAGAGCGAAACCGCGTTGTTGAACCCGCCCGAAACGGTCGTCGAGATCGTGGAGCCTCCCGACGAGCCCTGGACGACGGAGACCGACGTGGGAGACGCCGAGATCGAGAAGTCGGGCGAGCTGCTCACGGCGAACACGAGGTCGTCGCGGTCGTCGTAGGCGCCCGTGCTGCACGAAGAGGCGCTCCCGTTGTACCGGAAGTTGGCCCGCACGGCCTGCAGGCTCCCGCCCGAAGGGAGCGTGTAGGTGCCGGAAAGCACCTGCGATCCCGCGGCCGTCGGATTGACCGTGCCGATCAGCGTCCAGGCCGGAGAGCTCGCGTTGGCGGCGTAGTAGAGGTCGAGGTGGTCCGAGGTGTAGCCCGAGTAGGCCCAGACCGTCGCCTGGACCGTGACCGGCTTGCCGGGCGCGAAGTTGCTCCCGTCGGTCGTGAAGACCTTCAGGCGGTCGTTCGATTCGTCCGAGTGGAACGTGCCGGAGGTCCCGTCGGCGCAGGAGGCGTTGATCGTGTTCGGCTGGTTCGGCTCCGGACCGAGGTTCGCGCGTCCGAGAACGAGCGAGGTCCCCGTGTCGCAGGAGCTCCCGACCGTGGCGCACCTGGGCGCCTTGAGGGTGGCGTCGTAGGCGGCCGTGAGCGCGCCCGCCGACGTCACCGTCAGCGAGACCGAGGCCGTGTGGGTCGTTCCGCCGCCCGTGCCCGTCACGGTGATCGTGTACGTGCCCGTCGTCACGGCCGAGCCGACCGTCATCGTCATCGTCGACGAGCCGGAGCCCGGCGCCGCGATCGACGTCGGGTTGAAGGAGACCGTCACGCCCGACGGCTGACCCGAGGCCGACAGCGAGATCGCGTTGTTGAAGCCGTTCAGGGCGGAGGTCGAAATCGTCGAGCTCCCGGAGTTGCCCTGGACGACGGAAACCGACGCCGGCGAAGCGGAGATCGAGAAGTCGGGATTCGACGTCGTCGAGCAGGAGGTGTACTTGAAGTTCCCGATCCGCGTCTGCCAGTG
>DATFVB010000193.1 GCA_035260525.1 Thermoanaerobaculia bacterium | reverse complement strand
CGCTGCGCCACGGAGGACCAGGCGCGGCGAGAGCCGAGCGAGACGGGATGCGGGCCGGGCGCGAGATCCCGAGGCGTACCGTGGCGTACGTCGCGCCTGACGGCGGCTCGCACGGGCCCGTATAACGACCCCTATGGTCCGCGCCTGCTCCCCGCGGCAAGGCCGGCCGTGCGGCCGGTGACCCACGCCCACAGGAAGTTATGCCCCCCGATCGGTCCGAAGGCGTCGAGGATCTCGCCGCAGAGGAAGAGCCCGGGGACGCGGCGGCTTTCCAGGGTCGCGGGGTCGATCTCCTCGAGCGACACCCCGCCGCCGGTCACCTCCGCCCTGGCGAACCCCTCGTGGCCCGAGACCGGAAGCCGATAGCGCGTGAGCGACTCGAGGAGGCGGATCCGCGCCTCCCGGCGCAGGCGAGCCACCGGGTCGCCGGGAGCGATCCCCGCTTCGGACGCGAGCGCTCGCGCCAGCCGCGCCGGGACGTTTCGCGCGATCACGCCCTCGACGCTCGAGGACCCCGGAACGCCTCGCAGCCGCTCTTCCCATTCCGCTTCCCGGATCGCCGCCCACGAAACGCGCAGGACGGTCGCCGGGTCCCGGACGACGTGATGCGAGACGTCGAGCACGGAGGGACCCGAGTAGCCGCCGTGCGTGAAGAGGAACCCCCCGGACGAGGAGAACCGCGCCGAGCCGCGCATGCCGGCCCGGATCTCCACGTCGAGCGAGACCCCCGCGAGCGCCCGGTGCTCCGGCCGTTCCGTGCGGAGCGGCGTCAGCGCCGGGTACGGCTCGACGATGCGGTGTCCGAGCCGCCGCGCGATCGCGAGGCCGGCGCCGTCGGAGCCCGTCCGCGGAATCGAGAGGCCGCCGGTCGCGAGCACGACGGCCGAGCCCGCGAGCCGTTCCCCCGACGCGAGAGTCACCGAGAGCGGCGGACCGGAGACGTCGGCCACGCGCGCGTCCCGCAGCAGCTCGACGCCCGTCCCCTGCGCCTCGCGGAGGAGAGCGTCGCGAACGTCGCGAGCGCGATTCGAGGCGGGAAAGAGCTTGCCCGATTCGGGTTCGAGGACGAGCGGGGTTCGCAGCTGCTCCTCGAAGAAGGAGCGGACCGACTCGAGGCGCCACGCCTTCAGGAGCCGCGCCGCGAGCCGAGGCGTCTCGGAAACGAAGCGTTCCGGCTCGAAACGGGACGGGAGCACGTTGCAGCGCCCGCCGCCGGAGATCAGGATCTTCTGGCCGGGGGTTCCCGTCGACTCGAGGAGGGCGACCCGCGCTCCCGCGCGGCGCGCGAAGATCGCCGCGGCGAGCCCGGCGGCGCCGGCGCCGACCACGACGACGCCGCGGGAGCGGGACGATTCAGGCACGGCGCAACAGCAGGCGGTCCGAGCGCTGTCTCTTCTCCCGCCGAGTTAAGTGCCCCTCCCCGGAAATACCGTGACATTTGTTCGGAGCGCCGCGGGGTAAGCTGCCAGTCGCCGCGACGATGGCGATGCGTTGCCATCCCTCGGCTGTCGCTCGGGACCTCATCGCGGCGGCGCCGCAGATTGCCCCGCGCCGCCCGAACCCGAAGGGCGCCCGCACATTGCGAACGATGGCGGCGTTGCGTCGCGGGCCCGATGCGAACGGCATCTGCTCCCACGACGCGTCTGGCCCTCGTCCGCAAGCCGCAGGCGCAAATGGCACACTATTTCCGGGGAGGGGCACTAAGCGGCGCGAAGCGTCCGCTTCAACTCGGCGGCCCCATCGTCAGCTCGGCGGCCCGTTACGTCGGAGCAGATTACCTCTTCCCCGACTTGCGCGCGGCCTTCGGGGCGCTTTTGGGCGGCGGGGGCGCGGTCTTCGCGGGCGCCGAAGCCTTCGCGGCGACGGCGGGAGCGGGGCGGCGCCGGCCCTGGACCTCGTTCCAGATCACGACGATCGGCGCCGCGACGTAGATCGACGAGTACGTCCCGACGATGATCCCGATCACGAGGGTCAGAGCGAACGTGCTCAGCACTTCACCCCCGAGGAAGAAGAGCGCGACGACGACGAGGAACGTCAGGCCGGAGCTCATCACGGTCCGGGAGAGCGTCTGGTTGATCGAGTCGTTGATGATCTTCGGCAGCGGGTCTCGCCGGTTGTTCTTCATGTTCTCGCGGATCCGGTCGTAGACGACGACCGTGTCGTTCATCGAGTAGCCGACGAGGGTCAGGAGCGCGGCGACGACGACGAGCGTGATCTCGCGGTTGAAGATCGACAGCAGCCCGATCGTGATCAGGGTGTCGTGGATGATCGCGACGATCGCGCCCACTCCGAACTTCACGTCGAAACGGAACCAGATGTAGACGAGCATCGCGCCCGTCGAGAGGAACACGGCCCAGAGCGCCTTGGTGCGCAGGTCGCGCCCGACCTGAGGACCGACGTTGTCGGCCGAGAGCACCGTGAACGGGCCGATGACCGTGTTCTGCTTGAGCCACGCCTTCGCCTCCGGCGAGACGTTCGGGATCCGGTCGATGTCGGCCGCCGAGTGGAAGAGGCCGATCTGCGAGCGGTACGCCACGATCGCGTCGCCGACCGCGGCGTAATGCTGCGCCGCCGCCGTGCCGAGCTTGCCGTTCACGTTGTCGGGGTCGACGGCCGCGAGGCTGGCGGCGAAGGTGTCGTGCCCCTTGACGTTGACGTCGATCTTTCCCCCCGCCGCGGGACCGCCCATGGCGGCCGACAGCGCGGAGAAGACCTCCTGGGTGATGTCGCGCCCTTCGTGGGCCTGCTGCTTGACCTTGATGAGGACCTCGTTCTTCTCCGGGGCGTCGTAGCGCTGCACGCCCTCGAGGCCGAGGTGGAGCGGCTTCAGGATCGATTCGATCTTCGAGGGGTCGGGGCGCTCGGCGAACTTCAGGACGACTTGCGTCCCGCCGGAGAAGTCGATTCCGAACCGAAGCCCGCCGTGCGCCGCAATCGAGATGAACCCGGCCACGATCAGCGCCCAGGAAATGCCGATGCAGATCCACTTGACGCGGAGGAAATCGATGTGAGTGTCTCTGAAAAGTTCCATCGTCCGTCCTGTCGCCCGCTAGATCGAGACGCTCTCGATGCGCTCGCGCGAGCCGTACTCGAGCATGAAGATCGTCTTCGACACGTACACGGCCGTGAACATCGAAGCCGCGAGGCCGACGATCAGCGTGACCGCGAAGCCCTTGACGGGCCCGGTGCCGAACTGGAAGAGGAAGAGCGCCGAGACGACGGTCGTCACGTGCGTGTCGATGATCGTCACGAACGCCTTGGAGAAGCCGTTGTCGATCGCGGTCTTGGGTGTCTTCCCCTCGCGCAGCTCCTCGCGGATCCGCTCGAAGATGAGGACGTTCGAGTCGACCGCCATGCCGATCGTCAGGATGAAACCGGCGATCCCGGGGAGCGTCAGCGTCGCTCCGAACTGGGCGAGCACGCCGAGCAGGATGATGGCGTTCAGGATCAACGCGAGCACCGCGTTGAACCCGGAGCGCCGGTAATAGACGACCATGGCGACGAAGACGAGGAGCGCCCCGAGGACCGCGGCGGTGATCCCCTTCCGGATCGAGTCGAGGCCGAGCGACGGGCCGACCGTCCGCTCCTCGAGGTAGACGAGCCCGGCCGGCAGCGCCCCCGAGCGCAGGATGAGCGCGAGGTCGTTCGCCCGCTCGGGGGTGAAGCTCCCCGTGATGATCCCGGAGTCGCTGATGCGCCCGTCGATCCGCGGCGCGGACTGCACCCGGTTGTCGAGGACGATGGCGAGCTGCTTGCCGATGTTCGATCCGGTCACCTTGTCGAACTTCGTCGCGCCCTCGGCCTTGAGCGAGAAGGAGACCGCCGGCCGGTTGGTCTGGTCCTGCGACGGCCGCGCGTTCTTGATGTCGCGCCCGGTGACCGCGGCGACCTTCTGGAGCAGGTAATAGACCTTCGGCGAAGTCGGGTCCTGGTCCGTGGAGTTCCCCTCGACGATCTCGGCGTCCGGCGGCACCTGGCCGCCCGAGGGGGCGAGCAGCGACGCCTGGTCCGACGACGGCCCGGCGACGACGAGCTTGAGCTCGAGGAACGCGGTCGATTTGATGATGTCCTTCACGCGCCGGGGATCGTCGACGCCGGGGAGCTGCACGACGATCCGGTTCTCTCCCTCCCGCGCGATGACGGGCTCGGAGACGCCGAACTGATCGATGCGGTTGCGAATCGTCTCGACCGCCTGCTGCACCGCCTCCTCCGACATGGTCTTGCGCGCGGGCGCGCCGAGGGAGAACGCCCAGGTCGTGCCCTGGCGCGAGTATTGCCATCCGGGAAGGAAGCGCTTGATGGCGTCCTGCAGCTTGTCGATGTCGGTGTCCGCGTTGACGACCGCCGAGAACGACGCCGGGCCGGTGCGCGTCACCGCGCCGAGCTTCAGCGTCTGCTCCTTGTTCTGCTCGTTGATGTGCGCGACCGCCTCGTCGGTCTCGATCTTCAGGGCGTCGTCGGTCTGCACCTGCAGCACGAGGTGGATGCCCCCCTTGAGGTCGAGCCCGAGCCGGATTCCGTTTTTCAGGTAATCCTTGAGGCCGGGGGTCGTCTCTCCCGTGACGTCCGTCTTCACCCGCGAGACGCCGCTCGCGACGTACGCGGCGACCGACGCGACGAGGACGACCAGGATCAGCCCGACCCGCGTCCAGACTTTTTGATGAGACACGTGGAAACCTCCCGCCCTCGATGACGAAACCGACGGAGTCTAACGGCAGGAAAGCCGTGAGTCAAACCGTCGCGGGAGCGGGCTCGGGGACCGGGAGCGTTTGTTTGGAGATTGCTTCCCGCCTTCGCCGGAGGCTTCGGCGTGGCGAGACGTGCGGGAAGACGGGCCCGTACGGCCTTCGCACTGGCGTGCTCGGCGATCCGACGCGTCCACCGCTGACGCGGCGTCCGCTGGATATTCCGTGCGTATCGCCGCGCCGGCTCCTCTTCACCCCTTCTGGAAGAACAGAAACAGATTCACCGCGCTCGGTCCCAGCGAGAAAAAGTCGCCGGACCGGAGGGGATGCGCGCAGTCGCTTTCGCTCGCGCCCTCGATGTCCGGCTTCGGGATCTCGTCTCCGTTGACGTAGGTGCCGCACGTCGAGCGCATGTCGACGATCGAATAGCTCGGCTCCTGCTGCGTGCCGCGGCGCCAGATCTTCGCGTGCACGCGCGAGACTTCGACGTTCAGGAACGCTTCGGGCGCCGAGATGCGGAAGCCGCCGACCGGCATCCCGACGCCGATGAACTCGGGCACCTCGCGTCCGAGGAGGAGCTCGTCGAAGTCGAGCTTGACGAGACCGGCATTGTACGGCCCGAGCCCGAGCATGTAGTAGCCGTCGTCGAGCTTCAGGATCCGCCGCTGGAACCGCTCGGAGATCGTGCGCAGCCCGGCGTCGGCGAACGACGACACGTCGCGCTGTCTCGACTCGAGCGCCTCCCGGCAGATCGCGGAGAAGATGTCGTCCATCGATGTCCCTC
>DATFVB010000192.1 GCA_035260525.1 Thermoanaerobaculia bacterium | reverse complement strand
CGGAACGTGGGATCGGCGGAGAAGCGCCCCCGCATCACGAGGGTGTTGGCGAAGAACCCGATGAGCCCCTCCGTCTCGGTCGACTGGCGGTTGGCGATCGGCGTTCCGACGAGGACGTCGTCCTGCCCCGAGTACCGGTGGAGGAGGGTCTGAAACGCCGCGACGAGCGTCATGAAGAGCGTCGCGCGCTCCCGGCGCGAGAGAAGCTTCAGCGCCGAGGAGAGCTCGGGCGGGAGCGTCGCCACGTGTGTCGCGCCGCTCCACGCCGGAACCCCCGGCCGGGGCCGGTCGGCGGGGAGATCGAGGATCGCGGGCGCGTCGGCGAGCTCGCGCCTCCACCAGCCGAGCCCCGCCTCGAGCGCTCGCCCCGAGAACTGCTGCCGCTGCCAGACCGCGAAGTCCGTGTAGCCGATCCGGAGCTCCGGCAGGCCGGGCTCCGTCCCGCGGCGGAACGCGTCGTAGAGCGCCCCGAGCTCCCGGAACAGGATCGAGACCGACCATCCGTCCGTCGCGATGTGGTGCATCGTCAGGACGAGGACGTGCCGGCGCGGACCTTCCCGCAGCAGCAGCGCCCGGAGCATCCGGTCGCGCGAGAGGTCGAACGGCCGGCCGACCTCCTCGTCGACGCGCCTCCGGACCTCGTCCGGGTTTGCGCCGGCGAGGTCGACGACCGGGCAGGGCACCGGCGCGGGCGGCGAGACGACCTGCATCGGCTCCCCGTCGACCGAGCGGAACGTCGTGCGGAGCGCCTCGTGGCGCGCGACCACCGCGTCGATCGCGCGCCGGAGCGCCTCGACGTCGAGGTCCCCCGAGAGCCGCAGCGCCTCGCCGACGTTGTAGAGGCCGCCCGGCTCGAGCTGGTCCAGGAACCAGAGCCGCTGCTGCGCGAACGACAGGGGGCACGGCTCCGCCGTCCCGCGGGACGGGATCTCAGGCGAGGCGGCGGCGGCGGCGCGGCCGCTCACGTCGCGCTCCTGCCGGAGCGAAGCCCGTTCGCCGCGGCTTCCCTCTCCGCTTCCTCCCGCGCCCGCGCGAGGCACTCCTCGAGCTCCCGCGCGAGCACGGCGACGCGGGGCTCGTGGGCGAGCGCGCCGTGATACCCGGGGACCTCGTGCACCTCGATCCCGCCTTCGCCGAGACGTCCCCACCCGAGGAGCGGGTCGGGGTAGAACCACGCCGGCTGCCGGCTCGCGCGGAAGAGTGTGATCTTTCCCGGGTAGGGGCGGGGGACGTAGACGGTCTTCGCCTTCAGCACCGACCGCTCCGCTTCGGCAAGGTTTTTTGGAAGCGCGGGCGGCGCCTTCGTCTTCCTTTTCCGAATCTTCTTCGCGACGTCGTGGGCGATCCGCGCGAGCTTTGCGCGGACGTATCGCGCCTTCGCGGCGATCCCCTTCGCCGCGAGGAGGTTCCCGCCGTGGAGGAGGATCCGCTCCCGCGTCCGCTCGAGGACGACCCGCCATCGCCCCATCTCGGGCTTTCTCCGGTAATCGGGACCCCAGGTGTCGAACATGCCGAGGAACGCCACGCCGCACCCCTGCGCGAGGAGGCGGTGCGCCATCTCGAACGCGATCGTCCCGCCGAACGAGCTTCCCGCGAGGGAGTAGGGCCCTTCGGGCTGGAGCTCCCGGATCTCGCGGACGTAGTGGTCGGCCATGTCCTCGATCCGCTTGTGGCGCGGGCGCCGCCCGTCGAGGCCGACCGCCTGCAGCCCGTAGAGGGGCTGGTCCTCTCCGAGCCGGCGGGCGAGGTCGACGTAGCCGACGACGTTCCCGCCGATCGGGTGGATGCAGTAGAGCGGAGGCTTCGAGCCCTTCGGCTGGAGCGGGACGAGCGACTCCCAGGAGCTCTCCCAGCCCCGCCGGTCGATCGCGTCGGAAAGGCGCGCGATCGTCGGCGCCTGGAGCAGGACCGCGAGGGGAAGCCGGATCCCCGTCGCGCTCTCGATCTTCGCGAAGATCCTCGCCGCGAGCACGGAGTGCCCGCCGAGCCGGAAGAAGTCGTCGTCGACGCCGATTTCGGAGAGCCCGAGCACGTCCTCCCAGATCGCGGCGACGCGGCGCTCCGTCTCGGTCGAGGGCTCACGGCCGGACGATGCGGGCGAGAGCGCCGCGGGATCGACGGGCGGCAGCGCGCGCCGGTCGATCTTGCCGTTGGACGTCAGCGGGAGCTCGTCGAGCTCGACGAACGCGGAGGGAATCATGTAATCGGGAAGCGACTCGGCGAGGAAGCTCCGCAGCTCTTCGCGGTGCGGCGCGTACTCTCCGCCGCTCGAGGAGAAGTACGCGACGAGGAGGGCGTCGCCCGAAGCGCCGGACGCGACGACCACCGCCGTCTGGCGGACTCCCGGATGGCGGCGCAGCGCGGCCTCGACCTCGCCGAGCTCGATGCGGTAGCCGCGCACTTTGACCTGGTCGTCGGCGCGGCCGAGGTACTCGAGAACGCCGTCCTCGCGATGCCGCACGAGATCGCCGGTCCGATAGAGCCGCTCTCCCGGCTCTTCGGGCAAGGGATTGCCGACGAAGCTCTTCGCGGTGAGATCGGGCCGGCCCAGATACCCTCTCGCGAGGCCGTCGCCGGCGATGTAGAGCTCCCCGGGGACGCCCGGCGGCACGGGGCGCCGGGCGCCGTCGAGCACGTAGAGACGCGTGTTGGCGATCGGCCGCCCGATCGGGACGGGGCCCGGCTTCCAGGTCGCCGCGACGACCTCGTGGACGCAGCACCCGACGACCGTCTCGGTCGGACCGTACTCGTTGACGAACCGCGATCGCGGGGCGAACTTCACCCAGGCCGCGAGCGCCTCCCCGCGCAGCGCCTCCCCGCCGACGACGAACACGTTCGCGGCGCCGTCGGCCTCGGCGGGCGACAGCTGCGCCGAGAGGATCTCGAGATGCGCCGGCGTGATCTTGACGAGGCTCCATCCGCGCCTGCGGCGCAGCGCCGCCGCGAGGCCGTCGATCCCCTCGCGGTCCGGGATCATCTCGACGCGCCGCCCCGCGGCGAGCGGCGTCAGCAGGCTCGTGACCGTGAGATCGAAGACGAGCGGCGAGTGGACCGGCGCTCCCTCCCCTTCGGGCACCCGGTAAGCGTCGGCGCTCCACGAGAGATAGTTCACGAGTCCGCGGTGGGTGATGAGCACGCCCTTGGGCTGTCCCGTCGAGCCCGACGTGTAGATGACGTACGCGAGATTCTCCGGACCGGCGCTCCGCTCCGGACGCCGGTCGGGCTCCCGGTCGAACGCCCGCCACTCCGGATCGACCTCGATCACCCGCGCGCCGACGTCGGGGACGCGTCCCGCGAGCGCCGGCGAGACGAGCACGACGGGCGTCCGCGCGTCGCGAAGGATGAATTCGAGGCGCGC
>DATFVB010000191.1 GCA_035260525.1 Thermoanaerobaculia bacterium | reverse complement strand
GGTGAGCCCCGCTCCGGCCTTCCTCGGCTCCGGCGGCGGGTCGAATTCGTCGACGAAGTACGGGAATCGGATCTCTCCGGCGGCTTCGTCCGAGAGCGCGATGAAGAAATTGCGCGCATACATCAATCCTTCGACGATGCGGTGCGTCTCGGCGTAGAACGAATCGAGGTCCTCGGCGGACGTCGTGAGGTCGGCGATGCGATACAGCGCCGCCTGGAGCTTCGTCGCGCGGTCTCGCTCGGTGACGTCGATCATCGAGCCGATCATGCGGACCGGCTTTCCGGAAGGGTCGTGGATCACGTAGCCGCGGTCGAACACCCGCGCGTACGTCCCGTCCGACCGCCGGAAGCGGTACTCGTCGGACCAGGATTGCCTCCCGCTCTCGATCAGGGAATAGACCCCCGATTCCACCCGGTGCCGGTCCTCCGGGTGGATGTGGTCGGTCCAGGACTCGATCCCCGGCGGCGTCTCCGCCTCGTGGTATCCGAAGAGGATCCGAAACCCGTCGCTCCACCAGAGCGAACCGGCGACGAGGTCCCAGTCCCAAACGGCGTCGTTGGTGGCGCGGGACACGATCCGGAACCGCTCCTCGCTGCGCCGCAGGGCTTCCTCGGCGGCCTTGCGGCCCGAAATGTCGACGATCGAGCCCTTGATCACCGTCATCCCGATCTCTTCCTCCGGGATGAGCGAGAGATTGGCGATTACCCAGGCAGGCGTCCCGTCCCTGCGCCTCAGACGCACTTCGCGGTTCGTGAGCGTCGTCCGGTCGCGGAGCTCGGCGAGCAGCGTGTCGTGCTCCTCGCGGGAGAAATAGAGCTCCCGCCCGTTGGTCGCGATCACGTCGGCGGGGGAGTCGTAGCCCAGGATCCGCGCGAATGCCTCGTTGCACTCGAGGAAGTCGCACTCGAGCGTGCAGGTGTAGATGCCGGCGAGGCTCTTCTCGAAGAAATGACGGGTCCGCGCCTCCGCCGATTTCAGCGCGGAGAGCGCTTTGCGGTGTCGCTGATCCGAATCGGACGTGTCGGGCATGTTCACGGCGGGGACGGCGTCCCGCGGCGGAGAAATCATAGCCGAAGGGTCGCGCGAGCCTCGCGAGGCCGTCTTTTCCTTCACGATCGAACGATTCCGCGGCGGCCCCCGCGCCGGTCAGGGCCGCCGGAGTGTCCGGTCGACGCCGAACGTCCCGCTCCCGACCGCCGCCACGAAGAGGAAAACGAAGCAGAAGGCGACGGCGAGCTCGCCCTTGTTGACGATCGGCCAGAACGAGCTCGGCGCGTGCTGCGTGAAGTAGCCGACGGCCATCTCGCCGGAAGCGGCGAATGCCGCGACCCGCGTGAAGAGACCGATCGCGATCAGCGGCCCCGCGACGATCTCGACGACCGCGGCGGCGAAGAGGAGGGAGGGACGCGGGACCGGGCGGCCGCCGAGCACGCCGAAAAGCTTCTGGGCGCCGTGGCACGTGTACAGCGCGGCGACCACGAAGCGCATGAAACCGTAGAGCAAGTCGGCGGACTTCCCGAAACGCGGCTCCACGTCGTTCCGGCATGCAAGGCGGTGGCCGCGTGCGTGAATCGTTGAGTTGTATCGTGCGAGCCCGCCCGTGTATTTCTATCAACGTTCTCAGGATAAATCAGTTACGAGAAGACGTCCTACACACGGATGGTGGTAGCACTCTTTTATGGCAGGAGTATTGCTACCGCAGGAGCCCTCGAAAGGGGAGGGATCAAAATGAAAGCTCACGATCCGTTCAGGGGCCGGGCGATCCGGCGTGCCTGGGGGGAGAACTCGCGTCCGTTCTTCCTGGCGGCGGTCATTCTGGGCGCGCTCGGCGTCGCGCGGCTGGCGCAGAGCGCGACACCGGCTTCGGGGACCCTCACGGACACCTCGGGGCCGATCACCTATTCGTCCGGGCCGTTCCTCGCGGCGAATCCGACGCCGGTTCCCGAGGTCGACGCCGGTCCCGAGTGCGACAACCCGGTCCAGCCGTGCGACGACTACGCGCTGACGGTCACGCTGCCGGCCGGGTATGCGGTGCTGCATCCTTACGCGGGGGTGAAGGTGTCGATGAGCTGGGTGGATTCCGGCTCGGGAAAATCCGATTACGACCTCTACGTCTACAGCGGCACGGTCACGAACACCGACGGCTCGCAGGCCGCGGATTACCAATCGGCGAGCAGCGCGAATCCCGAAATCGCGGTGATCAGTCCCTTCCACGACGGCAGCCAGACCTATACGGTGAAAATCGTTCCCTATACGCCGACCGGCGAGACGGTGAACGTCGCCCTCGAGTTCCTGCCGGGCCCGGTCGGCGCCCTCGGGCCGTTCGGGGGGCCCGATCCCGCCGCGCCCGGCGTTGCGCGCTACCAGAACTTCTTCGCTCCCTCCGGCTCCTCGGCCGAGAACGGGTTCCAGGGCGAGTTCAACATCGGCTTCAACCCGCACACCGGCCGGATCATGACGATGAACACCGGGCCGATCTGGAGGTTGACGCCCCCGGAAGTCGTCGACCCGAACAAGCCCGCGTGCTGCGAGGCGCTCTGGGAGGATCGCACCAACGTCTCGACGATCACGGGGCTCGACCCGATCCTCTGGACCGACCAGAAGAGCGGGCGCACGTTCGCGTCGAACTCGACCGTGGGCGCCAATGCCGTCTACGGATATTCCGACGACGACGGTGAGACCTGGGTCCCGATCGGCGCCGGCCCGCCCGACGGCGGCGCCGACCACGAGACGATCGGAACCGGGCCGTTCCCGGCGTCCCTGTCGCTTCTGACGACGCCGCTCAATCAGGGGCAGAACACGATCTACTGCTCGCAGGACCTCGTCGGACCCGCCGCCTGCCAGCGCAGCCTCGACCTGGGCATGACCTGGGGCCCGGGTGTCCTCGCCTACACCGGCGACGGGCCGGACGGATGCGGCGGGCTGCACGGCCATCTCCACATCGCCGCCAACGGAACCGCCTGGCTGCCGGTCAATCAGTGCAACGGGCGGCAGGGAGGCGTGACGAGCACCGACGGCGGCGTCTCGTGGGCCGAGTTCGCGCTCCCTCAGAGCGTGTCCCAGGCGGAGGGCGCCGATCCCTCGATCGCGCTCGACGCCGACAGCACGGCCTACTACTGTTACGTGAACAACGAACCGGTCCCGGCCGGCAGTCTGCCGGAAGGGCACGTCCACGTCGCCGTGAGCCACGACGGCGGGCTCACCTGGACCAACGACTACGACATCGGCGCTTCCCACGGCATCAAGAACGCCGCGCACACGGAAGCCGTCGGCGGGAGCTCCGGACGGGCGGCGTGCGGCTTCCTCGGAACGAACGTCGCCGGCGATTACCAGGCGCCGAGCTTCCCGGGCAACTGGTACGCCTTCATCGCGACGACCTACGACGGTGGGAAGACGTGGACGACCGTCAACGCCACGCCGAACGACCCGGTGCAGCATGCCTCCGGAATCTGGCAGCAGGGAGGGAGCCACATCGATCGCAATCTCCTCGACTTCAACGAGATCACCGTCGACGACAAGGGACGCGTGCTCTACGGGTACAGCGACGGGTGCGTGAGCACCGGCTGCATCGCCGGCACCGCTGCCAACGACTTCACGTCCTTCATGCGCGTCGCCCGGCAATCCGGCGGCAAGGGTCTCTACGCCGGCCTCGACCCCGTCGAGCCGGCGGCGCCGAAGCCGCCGTGCCTGTCGGGCACGCGTGACGCGTCGGGCTCGTATCTCTCCTGGAAGGCGCCCGACAACGCCGGGTCCGACATCGTGAACTACCAGGTTTTCCGCGGCACGGCGCCCGGCAATGAGGTCCTCATCGGGCAGACGGGCAACGCGAAGACCACCTACATCGACGCCACCGCCGATCCTCAGGTTTCGAGCTACACGTACGTGGTCAAGGCGGTCAACGGGATCGGCGTCGGCCCGGCGAGCGACGAGATCGCCCTCGCCGTCTCGCAGGGGCCTCCAGAGAACGTCTGCGAGCCTCCCGGACTGACGAAGCTGACGGATCCCTCCGGCGACACGACGGCGACGGTCGTCACCACCATCGCCACGCCCGCTCCGCCCGGATCCGACCTCCTCGCGCTCCACGTGTCGCAGCCCTATTCCGAGGACGGCGTCGTCCGGCTGGTCTTCACGATCGACACCGATCCGGGCGAGTCTCCGCAGCCCGCGGGCTCGGCCTGGTACGTGGCGATGAAAGTCCCCGACCCGGCTCCGGCGACGTCGTATCACTACGTGGCCGTGCACATGGCGTGGCCTTCGATCACCCCGCTCTTCGAATCGTACGTCCCCGGCGCCAACACCAGCGGCGGCGTCGACGGACGGTTCGTGACACCGGGCAGCCAGAAGCCCCTCGAGCCGGAGAGCGCGTACGCGGCTCCGTTCGACCGGGTCATCCTCGTCGTCAAGGCGAGCGACCTCGGGCTCGCTCCGGGCGACACGATCGCGGGATTCCTCGCGGGCGTGTCGCAGAGCAGTGATCCGGCCAACATCGGCGTTGGCCTCACGGCTCTCTACGACCAGATGCCCGACAGCCTGGCGTTCACCGGCTCCTACACGGTGCAGAGCAACCAGCTCTGCAGCCCGGAGGGCCCGCCGATCGCGATCCTCCAGGCCAACCCGAACGTCGGCTGCGCTCCGCTGACGGTGTCTCTCGACGGCTCGCAGTCGTACGACCCGGACGGCGACGCGATCGCCTCCTGGGAGTTCGATTTCGGCGACGGGACGGCGCCCGTGACGCAGCCCTCGCCGGTCGCCAACCATGCGTACTCCTCGGCCGGAACCTACTCGGCGACCCTGCGCGTGGCATGCACCCGTGACGGAACGAGCTCGAAGGCGGCCCAGGCGACGATCACGGTTTCGGGGTCTCCGGCGACGCCGGTGATCTCGGCTCCGGCTTCGGCCAGGCCGAACCAGTCGGGGCTCACGGCGTCGGTCGCGAACCACGCCGGAAGCCGGTATTCCTGGAGCATCTCCAACGGTTCGATCACGGCGGGTCAGGGGACCAGCCAGATCACGTTCTCGGTCGGAACGAAGGGCTCCGCCACCCTTTCGGTGACGGAAATCTCCTCGGCCGGCTGTGTCTCTCCGACGGGGACCGCGACGGTCACGATCGGAAAGAAGTAGCCTCCCCGGGGCGCTCGTTGCGTGGGTGGGCCACGCAGCGAGCGCCCCATTTTTCCTCGAGCCAGCCACGCGGCTCGCGGCGCCCGCTCGCCCCGAGCCCGACGCCCGGCCTATACCTCCTTCCAAGAAAACCAAGGGAGAGGAGAGTGAGCCGGATCAACGCGGTCGTTTGGGCGGCGTTGTCGCGGGCATCCTCGTCGAGATCTCTCAAAACGTCCTGAACACCGTCGTCGTGAAGCAGCCCTGGGCGGACGCCATGCGGGCGCTCGGCAAGCCGATGGTCATCAATCCGAGCGCGCTGGTCGTCTGGATCCTGAGGGGTTTCGTCTCTGCGTCTGAATGTACGCGGCGATCCGGCCACGGTTCGGACCGGGGGCAGCGAACGCGGCGAAAGCGGGTTCGTGGCCTGGCTTCTCGCCGGTCTTCTTCCGTCGGTCGGAATGGGGAACATGGGCAAGGTCCCCGCGAGCCGGCTCGTGACGTCCGCGCTCTGGACTCTCGTCGAATCGATTCTCGCGACGATCGTGGGGGCCTGGATCTACCGGGAAGCTGGACCGGGCGGTACCGGTCAGGCGGCGAACCCCATCGCGGCGGCGATGCGTCGGAACTCGGGCTCTCCATGGAGGGGCCGCAGCCGCGGATCGATCGCGATGTCGACGATGCGCTCGCTCCGGTCGCGTCTGGCGTCCTCGAGGTGCGCGAGCGCGAGCTCCCGTTCGCCGATTCCGACCAGCGCGACGGCGACCTCGTAGGCGATCGAGGAGCCGGCGCGCGGCTCCAGCCGGGCGATCGCCTCCCGCGCTTCGGGGACCCGGCCGGATCGTCCGAGGGCGTGGATGCGGCCCGCTTCCGCTTCGGCGCTCTCCGGGGACAGCCGGACCGCTTCCTGGAACTCCGCGAGCGCCGCCTCGATCTCGCCGCGCTGCTCGAGGGCCATGCCGAGATAGAACCGGGCGTAGAAGTACGCGGGATCCATGTCGGCGCTGAACCGGCACTGCGCGACCGCCGCGTCGAAATCCCCCGAATAGAGGAAATGCCAGCCGAGATGCGTGTTGATCCCGAGATCGAGCGGCTCGAGCTCGAGCGCCCGGCGGCTTTCCGCGAGCGACTCCTCGGTCCGGCCTGCGGGAAGGAGGAAATGGGAGTAGGAGTGGTGTCCTTCGGCGTAGGCGGAGTCGAGCTCGATCGCGCGCCGGAATTCCCGTTCCGCGCCCCTTCCGTCCCAGTCGAAATAGAGGAGAACGCGTCCGAGGCTGGTGTGGGCGTCGGCGAGGCCCTCGTCCAGCTCGAGCGCCTTCATCGCCGCCGCGCGCGCGCGATCCATGATCACGCGCGCGGGAAGAGGCAGGCCGCCTCGCTCGAGAAAACAGTCCGCGAGCCCGGCGTAGGCCCGCGCGTAGCCGGGATCCGACGTGATCGCCTCTTCGAAGAGCGCGATCGCCTTCAACCGCTGCTCGGGGGTCCGCTTTCCCCACAGGTGACGTCCCTTCCAGTAGAGCTGGTAGGCGTGGACACTGGCGGTCTCCTTCTTGCGGGGGAGAGGGGTCGCCGCCGATGTCCCGAGCCGCGCGCCCAGGGCGGCCGTGATCTTCCGGGCGATCTCGTCCTGGAACGCGAAGACGTCCCGAACGTCGCCGTCGAAGTTGTCCGACCAGAGATGGTATCCGTCGGCCACGCTCGTGAGTTGCGCCGTGATTCGAAGATGATCGCCGGAGCGGCGCAGGCTTCCTTCCAGGATCGCGGTGGCCCCGAGCTCGCGGCCGATCGACCGGACGTCCTGAAAGCGCCCCTTCAGGGCGAAGACCGAGGTGCGGGAGGCGACGCGGAGCCCCGGGACGCGCGAGAGTCCGCCGATCAACTCCTCGGTCATCCCGTCGCAAAGGTACTCGTTCTCGGTATCGGGGCTGCGGTTGGCGAAGGGGAGGACCGCCACGGAGGGCGGGCCGGCGCCCTTCGCCGGCGACGAACGGTCGGCGCGTCGGAATTCGCGAGCCTCGTCGTCCGGCTCTCCGACGAGGCGAAGCGCGAACGCGAGGTCGCTCATCGACTGGAAGCGGCGCGCGCGATCCTTCTCGAGGCACCGCGCGACGATCCGCCGGAACGCGTCCGGCCCGGCGGACGAGAAGCCTTCCATCGGATCGAAATGCAGGACGCGGGACATCGTGTCGGCCGGCGTCGGTCCGAGGAACGCGCGCTCTCCCGTCGCGAGCTCGTAAAGCACGCACCCGAGCGCGAACACGTCGGCGCGGCCGTCGCACGGGAGGCCGCGCAGCTGTTCGGGGGCCATGTATCCGACCGTGCCGAGAACCGTGCCGGGCTCGGTCGCGGCGGCAGCGGTCTCGGCCCGCGTCCCGATCTCCGAAGGATCGGGTTCCGACCGGGCGATGCCGAAGTCGAGCACCTTCACCCGGCCGTCCGGCCCGAGGACGACGTTCTCCGGCTTGACGTCGCGATGGACGATCCCTCGGGCGTGCGCGGCCGCCAGGCCGTCGGCGACCTCCGCGCCGATCGCCGCCGCCCGTTTCCAGCCGGCTCCGCCCGGCGGGATGGCCTCCCGGAGAGACGCGCCCGCGAGGAGCTCGGTGACGAGGAAAAGGCGGCCCTGGGCCTCCCCGACGTCGTGGATCGCGAGGACGTTGGGATGATCGATTGCCGCGACCGCCCGCGCCTCGCGCTCGAACCGGCTCCGCAGGTCGGGGTTCGTCCCGGCGCGCTCGGCGAGGAGCTTGACGGCGACGTCGCGTCCGAGCCTTCGGTCGCGCGCCCGGTAGACCTCTCCCATTCCTCCCTCGCCGAGAAGCGACAGGATCTCGTACGGGCCGAGGAGCGTACCGGTCGGCAGAGCCATGGGGTGGACGACGATTATCCCTCACTCGGAGCGCCGTACGCTCGCCGCCCTGATCCATTCTCGTCATGCGAGCCTCGGGGTGCGGGCGGAAACTCGATTCGGGGGAGGCGCGCATGGAGCTGATGACCGCCATCTTCGAAAGACGCGCGATCCGCGCTTACGCCGCGGATCCCGTCGATCGCTCGCGGATCGAGGGGCTGATCGAGGCGGCGATCCAGGCGCCGAGCGCGCGCGACCTCGAGCCATGGGCGTTCGCCGTCTTCGAGGGAAAGGAGCGGCTGCGCGGATTATCCGAGGAGGTTCGACAGTTCCTCCTTGCGGGTCCCGCGGCGCGCGGGAATGCGGAGCTGCGGGAGAAGTGGAGCGATCCGGCCTTCGAGGTCTTCTACGGCGCGCCCGTTCTCGTTTTGATCTGCGCGACCTCCGCGGAGTCCCAGGCCGCGGAGGACTGCTGCCTCGCGGCACAGAACTTCATGCTCGCCGCGCGCGCGGCCGGGCTCGGGACCTGTCCGATCGGCCTCGCCCGGCCGTGGCTCGCGCAGGCGTCGACGAAGGAGAAGCTCGGCATCCCGGCCGGGCAGTTCCCGGTTTTTCCGATCATTCTGGGACGGGCCGGGGAGCATCCCGGACGGCGCCCCCGTCGGGCTCCCACCGTGCTCTGGCTCTGACCGTCCCCGGAAAGGTACGCCGCTTGCAGGATTCTCCCGGTTTCGTTCGGGAGGGAATGGCCATGTCTTCGACCGGTCCGGTGCCCAGGACGATCCTCATCGTGGAAGACGATCCGGACTCCCGCGAGATGTTCGTCGAGCTGCTGCGCGGAGGAGGCTACTCGGTGATCGCCACGCGGAATGGAAAGGACGCGATGACCTTCCTCGCGGTCAACGCCCCTCCCGACGTCATCCTCCTCGACATGTTCATGCCGGAGATGGACGGATGGCAGTTCCGCCGGGCGCAGGAGGCGGATGCTCGCCTCGCGGCCATCCCCGTGGTCGTGGTCTCCGCCGTCCGCGCCGCCGCCAACAGTGCGGTTCGGTCGGGAGCGGCCGCGTTCCTTCAGAAGCCGGTAGCCGCGGGCGAACTGCTCGACGCCCTCGAGAAGCTCTGGAGGGCGCCGGACGCGCCGGCGGAGAAGCCGGAAGCCGCCGGGGGCGACGCCGCGTCTCCGGCGGAAGAAGGGCTCTCTCCGACGCGTCCGGTCTAGATAATCGGCGGGTCGCGAGGGAAACTTTCCGGCTCGCGACCCGGACGTTCGACTCGAGACCTCGCCCTACGTCGCCTGCTGCTTCTCCCATTGCTCGCGCGTTGGCGCCTGGATCGGCGGGAGCGACTTCTTCCCGAGGTCGCGGTTGATTTCGGGAAGCGGGAGGATGATCTTCTCGTAGTCCCGGCGCGCCGTCTCGAGACGTCCGTCGAGCACGGGAATCTGAGCGAGCTGCCCGGCGGAAGGTTTCCCGCCGAAGCCGTTGATCGCGCCGAAGAGGTCGGTGATCCATTCACGGAGCTGCCGATCGGCGTCGGCCGGCATGCCCTCGAGCGGAGGATGCGACGTGGCGAGCGTCTTCGAAAGAGCGTCGAGGCGGTGCGAGAGATCCCCGAGACGGCGCCCCAGAGCCGATTTCCCGGCGTTGCCGGCGCGCGCCGCGGCCTGGTCGCGCACCGCGGAGACCGAGTCGGAGAGGAACGCGAGGTCTTCCTGCATGCGGTAGAGGCGCATCAGAGCGTCCTGGCGCGCGTCGATCTCTTCCCGGGAGTGCGGCAGGAGCGGATCGGCCGCGAGCACGAGCTTGCCGGCGTATGTCTTCTCGCCGTCGATCACCTTGACCGTGTAGGTGCCGACCGGGGCGGTCGGTCCGAACAGCGCGCCGACGGCGATCCCCGTGCCGGACGCGGTCCGGGGCGCCTTCAGCCTCGGGCTCCACATCACGCGGTTGATTCCCTTTCGGTTGCTTCCGGGCACCGTCGCGATCTTCTTCCCCGACGCGTCGTCGATCTCGATCCGGGATTCGCCCATGAGGCGGCGCTTGCCGCGCCAGAAATAGATCGCCGCGGCGTCCGGCGGGTTCTCTCCGACGTAGTCGCCGTCGCCGTTCCACGCCTGCTCCTGCTCCGGGATCCGGAGCCAGGTCGGGCGCGCTTCGAGGACCGTGACGTCGCTCGCGAGCACTTCCGGCGTGAGCTGGCGGAGCGGCGACACGTCGTCGACGACCCAGAAGCCGCGGCCGTGCGTCGCGAGCACGAGGTCGGAGTCGCGGGGGTGGATCGCGATGTCGCGCACCGGCACGCGGGGAAGGCCGCCGGTGAACTGCGCCCATTCCTTGCCGCCGTCGATCGAGAGGAAGAGACCCTGCTCGGTGCCGAGGTAGAGGATCGACGCGGATTTCGGGTCCTCCCGGATCACGTGCGCGTAACCGGCGACGTCCGGCGTGGCGAGCGCGGCCCAGGTGCGGCCGAAATCCGTCGACCGGTAGACGTAGGTCGCGAAATCGCCGCGCGCGTGTCCGTCGAACGTCGCGTACACCGTGCCCTTCGCGAAGCGGCTCGGCTCGAGCCCGGAGACCCAGGTTCCCTTCGGGAGCCCCGGGACGCGCGAGACGACGTTCTCCCAGTGCGCGCCGTCGTCGCGGGTGACCTGGAGGTTCCCGTCGTCGGTCCCGACCCAGATGACGGCGCGGTCGAGCGGCGACGGCCCGATTGCGTAGATCGTGCAATGGTTCTCGGCGGAGCTGTCGTCGGGGGTCAGGCCCCCCGACTCGACCTGCCGCTGGAGCTGCGGGTTGTCGGTCGTCAGGTCGCCGGAGATCTGCCGCCACGACTCGCCCTGGTCGGTCGACGCGAAGAGGTACTGCGCGCCGATCAGGAGGAGGTGCGGATCGGCCGGCGACAGGACGAGCGGCGCCTCCCAGTTGAAACGGAGCGTCTCGTCGCCGGGGCCGGGGTACGGCCGGATCTGCTTGGTCTCGCGCGTCTTCTTGAAATACTTGTAGAGCTCGCCTCCCTGGTATTCCCAGTAAAGGAGATCGGGATCGTTCGGGTCGGGAAACGCGTACATCCCGTCGCCGAAGCCGAAGTTCTTCCACGCGCCATTGCCGACCCCGCCCGCGCCGGCGGAGGGGCCGTACCAGCAGCCGTTGTCCTGGAACCCGCCGTACACATTGAAGGGGCGCGCGTCGTCGAGGGCGACGCGGTACGGCTGGGAAACGGGGAGCGTGCGCTGGAATAGCCACCGGCCGCCGCGGTCCCGGGAGACGTAGACGCCGCCGTCGGTCCCGAGCATCAGGTGGTCCGGGTTGGCGGGATCGATCCAGAGAGCGTGCGTGTCGGAGTGGTAGCTCCCGAAATCGAAGCCGGCCCCTCCCGAGAACGACTTTCCGCCGTCGTCCGAAACGGTCAGCACGAATCCCGGCTTGTAGACGCGATCGGGATTCTTCGGGTCGACGGCGAGATGCGAGAAGTAGAAGGGACGGACGCCGATGTTGAACGACGTGCTCACCATCGTCCAGGTTTCGCCCGCGTCGTCGGAGCGGTAGAGCGCGGTCTTCTTCGACTCGACCGTCGCGTAGACCCTCTCGGGGCGCGAAGGAGCGACCGCGATCGCGATCCGGCCGAGCTCGCCTCCGGGGAGACCGGCCGAGAGGCGCGTCCAGTGGGTTCCGCCGTCGAGCGAGCGCCAGAGGCCCGATCCCGGCCCGCCCGACCGGAAGAAATCGGGACTGCGGCGGAAGTCCCACGTCGCGGCATAGACCCGCTTCGGGTTCTTCGGGTCGATCGCGACGTCGGAGCAGCCGGTCGACGCGCTGACGAACAGCACCTTCTGCCAGCTCTTTCCGCCGTCGCTCGTCCGGTAGAGCCCGCGCTCGACGCTGTCGTTCCAGAGATGGCCGACGACGGCGGCGAAGACCGTGTTCGAGTCGGACGGATCGATCGCGATGCGCGCGATCCGCTCGGAATCGGGGAGCCCGGCGAGCTTCCAGTCGTCCCCTCCGTCGTCGGTGCGGTAGATCCCGCTCCCGACCGAGACGCTGTTGCGGGTGTCGCCTTCGCCGGTCCCCACCCAGACCGTGTCGGGGTGCGCCTGGTCGATCGCGACCGCCCCGATCGACTGCGTGTACTTGTCGAAGACCGGCTTGTACGTCACGCCCCCGTCGATCGACTTCCAGACGCCGCCCCCGGCGGCGCCGACCCAGATCACCTTCGGGTCCTTCACCGAGGCGTCGATCGCCTCGATGCGGCCGCCGAACGCCGCGGGGCCGATCGCGCGGGCGCGCAGCCCCGAGAGCGACCCGGAATCGAGCTTCGCGGCGGCCGCCGGAAAGGCCGAGGCGGCGCCGAGCGCCGCGGCGAGGAGCGCCCGGCGAACGTTCACTTCTTCTCCTCGCCGGCCGCGGGCCTGGCCGGCGCCGGCTTTTCGGCCGCGGGCTTGGCCGCGGGCGCCGGCATCGCAAACGCCGCGTCGTCGATCGCGACGTTGGGCTTGACGTCTTCGATCGTGAACTGCCCGACCGACTTCCCCTGCACCTTGTTCTCGATCGCGAACGGGAAGAGCACCCCTTCGATCGGCTTGAAGTTGGTCATGTAGCTGTCGATCTCGACCTCGGAGCCGTGCTGCTTGCGCTTGGACGTCTCCTTGACCGCGAGCCCCGTCTCGGCGTCGATGTAGACGTACGAAACGTCGCCGTTCTTCAGCGTGACCTTGAGCTTCTCGGCGGGGGAGCCCTCGACGTCTTCCTTGCCGACGAGCTCGACCGAGTTCCCCTTGGCCTTGTAGTCGACGATCGGGCCGTCCATGTCCGCCTGCTCGATCACGTCCTTCGCGTCGTCGGCCGACATGACCTGGGGATCCGGAGATCCGAGAAACGGCATGACGGCCCAGGCGGTCTTGCCGTCGTACGCCTGGACCATGGTCTTCCCCTGGATCGTCATCTCGAGGCGCATCTTGTCGGGACGCTTCCATTCGAGCCGCCCCGGGAACTCCAGCCCCTGCTGGTTCGCCTTGATCGACATGTCGACGCTCCGGATGGCCTTGATCTTTTCCATCCCGCCGCGTGCGGCGATGTTCCGCGCGATGACGTCGTCGGCGGTTTCGGCGCCGGCCGAAGCGGCGGCCAGAAGCGCCGCGGCTGCCAGGATCTTCTTAGCGGACAACCTGATCTTCATCGGACCTCCTCGTCTGTGGGCCGGACGGTCGCCGGCCGGTCTCTCATACGGGAATTATGGAAAAACGTTCTTGTTAGGACATGGCGAGACATTCTCGCCCAATATCGCATCGTCGCGCATGATATTGGACTGCGCCGGGTGATCTTCCCGTCGCCGGAGGAGTACGAATCTTGCTCTCTCGAGCCTTCGTGAAGACCCTGATCCCTCCGCGCGGAAAACGCCGCGGAATTCGAGCGGCGGCGGTCCTCGCGCTCCTGCCGGGCGCCGCGTGCGCCTTCTTCGTCCGGGAGGGAAAGCGCGGGTTCTTCTTCATCCAGTCCGAGCTCCGTCGTTCCGACGTGCGGATCACGCTCGACAAGAAGTTCGTCGAGGAATACAAGAACCGCGCGACGATCGGGACGACGTTCACGGTCGATCGCGCCGGACGCTATGCGCACGCGGGCTACCTCGACGGCGACCTCCACGTCGCGGGCCGGGCGGAGGAGATCGGCCTTCCGATCGTCGCGGAAGTCGAGAACGCGGCATCGAAGCCCGCGGCGGTCGAGATGGTACACCGCCTCGCCGGCACGGGCGAGCCGGTCCGGCTGACGGGGGTCTGGCGACTGTGGAGCGAGCATTTCGGCAAGGGGGGGCAGACGCAGGGCGACACACTCGCGCCTTTCGAGAAGACGAACCCGCCCCACGTGTTCGAAGTGCACCCGGTGACGCGGCTGGGCGGCCTGGAGCTCGATGACACGTTCCATCCGGTCCCCGGATTCCGGCCGGAGCCCGCGGGCGCCGTCCTCGAGAGCCTGAAGGACGCGAAGCTCCGGATCGTTCCCGAGGAGAAGACGATCACGCTGTACACGCGCCGGGAGGAGTTGAACGACGCCGATTTCACGATCGAGATCGGGAGCGAGACGCCGCTCGTCGTTTCCGACGGGCGCTTCGTCACCGCGGCCGTGGTCGGACCGCGCGGAAACCGACTCGCCGATCGGGTGCGGTTGGTGTTCGTTCGGGACACGGCGCCCGAGAAGATCGCTCGCTCTCTCGCCTCGGGCGATCGCCTGCATGTCTTCGGCATTCCCCGGATCGATCTCTCGGCCGTCTCGTATCGGGTCGAGCACGCGGCCGAAGAGCCGGGCGCGCTCGACGGGAAGCTTCCCTACGAGATCGTGGTCGTCGGGATCTTTCCGAAGCGCGCGGCGAGGAGGAGCCGCGCGGGCGCGGGGGAGACCGAGCACTGAGCGAGGTCGTCTGGTTTGGGGGCGAGGGCGGCGAGACGCGAGCGAGGCGGGGTGCGGGTCACCCGCGGCGACCGCAGGCGTACTGAAGGCCGTACGTCGGAGGAAGATGCGGGCGGCACGCGCCCGCCTCGCTCGATGTATCGGCGCGCCCGCCGACTAGCAGGCTGCTGAAAAACGAATCCGGGCGGCGTGTCACGAGTCTTGCCGATCGCTCGCAGGACGGCGCGGCGCTCCAGCTCGACGAGGCTTGGCGCCGGATCTTTACAACGCGCGAACGGCAAGACTCGCGCCACCAGAAGGTTGCGGCGGCGCAGGCCCGACTGCTTCGTTGCCGCGCCTAGACGATGCGGCCGGACACGCCCGAGGCGCGGCGTCTTCCATTCGAGTCCGCGGCGCTCGCATCCCCGCCACGGACCCTTTTTCAGCAGCCTGCTAGCCCATCAGCTTGAGGGCGGCCTCATACCCCTTCTCCTGGCGGACCTTCCGGACCTGAGCCTGCTTCGTTTTGGAAAGCGTCTTGAATCTCGCCATGTATCTTCCCTGGAGCTTTCGCTGGGCGCGGACCGCCGGGGACAGGTTCGGCTTCTTGCGCGCTTTTTTCGCGGCGGGAGCGGCGGTCCGCGCGGCGGCGGCTCTGCGGGCCCGCGTGGCTCTCGCGCGCCGCGCCGTGCTCTTCCGGCCGCCGGGAGTCGTCTTCTCGGATCCGCCGAAGATCGACCCCAGGTTCTCGAAGTGAGCCTGGAGCTCGGACAGTCCCGACTTGAGCTCAGTGATGATCGAATGAACGTTCTTTGCCAAGTTCAACTCCTTTGTTGCGATCGAATGATATCTCCGAATGACGGGATTGGTAGACAGTATCGAATGGGTCCGTGTCGTTCGATTTTCGAACAGGCGAACGTCAACGGGCGGAGAGGGAGGGCGTGATCAGGGCCCCGGTCGCTTCTTGTTGCGTGCAGAGCTTGCGCACGAGCTCCACGAGCTCGTCGATCGCGAACGGCTTCCGGACCGGGATCGCGCCTTTCGATTGCGAGACGGCCAACGCCTGAAGGTCGCCGGAAATGAAGATCACCGGGGCGAGACCGAGAATCGGCTTTTCCTCCCGGATCTCCAGGAACTGAAGTCCGTCCATGTTCGGCATCCGATGATCCAGGAGAATCGCGCACGGGTCCTCGCAGGATCTGAGGATCTCGATCGCTTCGCGGCCGTCGCGGGCGACGCGGGTCGTGAAGCCTTCTTCGCGGAGAATCCAGTCGAGCGCGTCTCGGGTATCGTCGTTGTCATCCACGATGATCACGAGGGATGTCAGCGCCATCGTGCACCTCTTTTCTGTGCAACAGCGGGTCGGCCCCCTCCCCGGGGTGACCTCTGGGATGTCCGGGGCAACCGGCGTGCCAGAACGGGCGCTATCACCGGGAAGATCTCGCCGGTGGTAGTGCCGCGCCCGGGCGCGATCGAGGCGCGGACATTCGGCTCCTCGGCGCGCCGAACGGTGCTACCATGCGTGCACTCCGTTTGGATCAAAAGCCTCGACCTCCGGGAAAGGGACGAAGTGCGTCCGTCCCTTTCCGAGGAGTCGACACCGATGAAAAGCTCAGAGTCCGCCGCCGGCCGGCCAGGATCGGCACACTGGTTCCTCAAGCTGGCGGGCCCGACACTGGCCAGTCTGGCAGCAGCGTCGTTCGCTCAGGGACAGCCGAATTTGGCACCGTACAAGCCCCCAGGTTGGTCGGCGCCCATCGTGGTCTCCAATGTCACCGGTTCTACCGACCTCGCGGCGACAGACGCGAGTGGGCTGAGTCCTACGGAATCGCTCTACGTGAACTGGGCGGTCGTCAACAACGGCAACTCCGCCACTGCCGCTCGCTTCTATGTCGAGGAATACGTCGACGGAGTCCTCTGGGACACGTGGCAACACGATTCCCTGGAGGCGAACACCTACACAGCCGCTGTGAACGATCCAATAGGCCCTCTGGCTCCCGGTACTCATACGGTCGCGATCGTCGTCGATTCGACGCATGCGATAACCGAGAACAGCGAATCCGACAATACTTACACGAAGACCATCAAGGTCCTGGGCGGGGGCGCGCGAAATGGAGCGAAGATCAAGCCCCTGCAAGGGCAACCTCCGTCGTCGGTCGGCAGGGGGCAAAGCCGGATCTTTCCGCTTTCGGGACGCGTGATGAACGGGGCCGTTGCAGGCTCGACGGTGAGGTTCTATGCGCTGAATTCGAACGGCTCGAAGGGCTCCCTTCTCGCGTCGACCGTCACGGACGTCAACGGGTCGTACGTGCTGTCGATCGCTTCGGCGCCTTCCGATTCGATACTGGCGGAATCTTCGGGGGGGCAGTACCGCGACGAAGCGACGGGGGCCAGCATCGCCCTTTCGCACTCGGACGTTCTGACGGCGGTGTTTTCCGCCCGCACGTCTCAAGTCGCGGTGACGCCGCTCACGCACATGTCAGCGGCGAGAGCCCGGGCGCTTGCCGCCGGGGGAGAAGCTCTGTCGACGGCCGTGAGCGCCTCCAACGCCGGAGTCGGGGAGCAGTACCAGATTCCCGATATCGTCCAGTTGCTGCCCGTGGCCGCCGACAGCTCGACCGAAGTTCGGACCTCGACCCGGGACCAGAGAGACTACGGGCTCGTGCTCGCAGGAATCGCGCAGGAGGCGCATGGCCTCGGGGTCCGCGCGATCGATCTCGCGCAGGCGCTCGCTGCCGACATGAGCGACGGAATCCTCGACGGAAAAGCCGGGAGCGCCTCAATCACGATCGCGGGATCGTCGGGCTCGGAGATCGAGGCCGACGGGGCCCGGCTCGCGAGCGCCCTCGGCGTCAATGCCGGCACGAGCAGCCTTCAAACGGGAATCGACATCTTCGTCGGAGGCGCCCGAAACAAGACCGGTCTCGACGTCTTCGACATCCTGAACCAGCCGGTTCCGGTCGGGCGCAGCGGCGCCTACGTGACGGGCGCCGTGCTTCCCGCGGCGAGATCGGGGAAGTCGTACGGCGCCGGCCCTCTCGGCGTTGCGGGAGGAACGCCGCCCTATTTCTGGACGTTCGCGGCGGGCACGGCGCATCCCGGCTGGCTTGGCCTGACCCTCGCCGGGCAGTTCGGAGGGAATGCCCCGCTCCTGCCGCCGGGGACGAAATTGTCGATTTCGCCGGTCTT
>DATFVB010000190.1 GCA_035260525.1 Thermoanaerobaculia bacterium | reverse complement strand
TCCCCAATCCGAAGACACGCTGGTCTATGCCCGCCCCGACAGGCCCGACTGGTTCTTCTCCGGCAGCGTCACCGACGACGGCCGCTGGCTGATCGTGACGAGCGGCGAGGGAACGAGTTCGAAGACCCGGGTTTATTATCGGGATTTGTCGGCCCTTGCCGACCATCGTGATTTGTCGGCCACTGCCGACCATCGTGATTTGTCGGCCACTGCCGACCATCGTGATTTGTCGGCCGCTGCCGACCATCGGGATCTGTCGGCCCTTGCCGACCATCGGGATCTGTCGGCGGGTGCCGACCATCGCGACCTCGCGAATCCGGGCAGCGATTTCGTGAAGCTCTTCGACCGCTACGACGCGAAGTATCAGTTCATCGACGACGTCGGGACGACGTTCTACTTCCTGACCGACAAGGACGCCCCGCGCGGGCGCATCGTTTCGGTCGACGTGGCCGCCGGCGGCGTGGAGCCGGAGCTCTCCGACATCGTCCCACAGGGGGATTCGGCGATCGAGGGCGTCTCTCTCGTCGGCGACCGTTTCGTTGTGGATTACCTGAAGGACGCGTCGAGCCGCGTGAAGCTCTTCTCGAGAGACGGCAAGCTCGAGAAGGAGATCGCGCTGCCGACCCTCGGAACGGTGGGCGGGTTCTCCGGCAAGCGCACCGACCGGGAGACGTTCTATTCGTTCGTCTCCTTCGCGTACCCCGTGAGGATCTACCGCTACGACTTCGACTCGGGGCAAAGCTCCCTCTTCCGGGAGCCGAAGGTTCCCTTCCGGCCGGAGGACTTCGACGTGAAGGAGGTCTTCTATCCCTCCAAGGACGGCACGAAGATCCCGATGTTCCTCGTCGGCAAGAAAGGGACGCTCTCTCCCTCCGGCGACCGGCCCACGCTCCTCTACGGCTACGGCGGGTTCGACCTCGCGCAGACGCCGTCTTACGCGGCCCGGGTGATGACGTGGATCGAGATGGGGGGCCTTTACGCGCTCGCCTGCATCCGCGGCGGTTCGGAATACGGCGAGGAGTGGCACCGGGCGGGCATGCTCGGCAAGAAGCAGAACGTCTTCGACGACTTCGCGTGGGCGGGCCAGTGGCTGATCGGCGAGAAATACACGAACCCGAGGCATCTGGCGATCCACGGCCGCAGCAACGGCGGGCTGCTGATCGGCGCGACGGTCAACCAGCATCCCGAGCTCTTCGGCGCCGCCATCGCGCAGGCCGGCGTCATGGACATGCTCCGCTACCAGAAGTTCACGATCGGCTGGGCGTGGGCGTCCGACTACGGGTCGTCGGACAAACCGGACGAGTTCAAGTGGCTCTACGCCTACTCTCCCGTCCACAACGTGAAGAAAGGGACGAAGTACCCGGCGGTCCTGGTGCTCACGGCCGACCACGACGACCGCGTCGTTCCCGGGCACTCGTTCAAGTACGCGGCCGCGATGCAGGCGGCGCAGGCGGGGCCGGCGCCGATCCTGATCCGGATCGAGACGCGCGCGGGCCATGGCGGCGGCGGCGACCTCGGGAGCGAGACGTCGGTGACGAAGCAGATCGAGGAGTCGACCGACATCCTGGCGTTCCTCTGGAAGAATGCGGGACCGAAAGCGGGAACGGCGAAGAAGAAATGAGAGCGTCTTACCGGTAGGCGTCTTTTCGGTGGTCGGCGGCGGTCAGGGTCACGACCAGCGCTTCGTCGTCGATCTGAAAGAAGACGCGCCAGGAGCCGATCCGGATCCGCCACGTCGGCGGATCCCATTCCCGCAGGCGGGCAACCCCGGGCGCGCGCCGGGGAGAGGCGCGGAGTATCGGGTACACGCGGTGGGTCAACGTCTCGCGGATCCGGGCATTCGCGGCGGGTCCCAGTTTCTCGAGATCTCGCCGGAACCCGGAGGTTTCGAAAAGGCGATACTCAGACAAATCGGCCCCGTCGGGCCACCGCCTCCTTCGCTCCGCGCCGAAGCTTTCGAACGAGCCCTCGGTCCGCGAGTATCGACTCCATCTCTTCGCGAGGGACGAAGATCTCGTCGATCGCCTTCTCTTTCGCTGCCGTCTCGATGAAGTTAGAAATGGAGCGGTTGTCCGCCGCGGCGGCGGCGGCGATCAGCCGATAAGTCGCTTCGTCGATTCGCACGCTCAGGGTCTTCGCCATTGCATCATTCTACCATCACAATTGCATCATTCTGATGCCGCTTCACCGCCGGTACGCCTCCGGCCGCACGTCCTCCAGCACCGGAAACTTCTTCCGCGCCTCGGCGACCCGCGCCGGGTCGACGTCGGCGACGAGCACGCGGTCGGAGTCGTCCCCCTCGAGCACCGTCTCGCCCCACGGATCGATCAGCGCCGAGTCGCCCGTGTAGCGGAGCTTGCCTCCCGTCCCGACGCGGTTGACGCCCGCCACGTACGCGAGATTCTCGATCGCGCGCGCCTTGAGTAAGGTTCGCCAATGCTCTCTTCTCGTATCGGGCCAGTTCGCGACGACCGTGAAGAGGTCCGTCTCCTTCGCGGCGAAGCGGAAGGGCTCGGGAAACCGCAGGTCGTAGCAGATGAACGGCGTCACGCGAACGCCCCCGATCGCGACCGTCAGGACGCGGTCCCCCCCGGCATAGTGGCGGTGCTCGCCGGCGTACGTGAAGGGGTGGATCTTCGCGTACCGGACGACCTCGCCGGAAGGCGACACGACGAGAGCGGTGTTCCGCGGCGCCGGCTCGCCCGCCTCGGGAACGCTCCCGATGATCCACATACCGTGCTTGGCGGCCTGGTCGCGGAGGAACGTCTCGGTCGGCCCGCCCGGCTCCTGCGCGATGCCGGAGGCGTCCATCGAGAAACCGGTCGGGAACATCTCGGGCAGGAGCGCGAGCCGGGCGCCGTCCGCCGCGGCCCGCTCGAGCCGCTCGGCGACGCGCCGGTGGTTCTCGGCGACGTCCTCCCAGGCGATGTCGAACTGCACGAGCGCTACGCGCATCGGTGAAACCTCACCCCCCGGCCCCCTCTCCAGGTGGAGAGGGGGAGGTCGAAGCGTCCGCTGCGGCGGCCGTTGACGCTCGGGGAGCAAGGTTCTTCTTCAGGCGCGCGACGGCCTCTCGGAGGGTTTCGTCCTTCTTGCAGAAGGCGAACCGCGCGTACTTCTTTCCTTCGTCCGACCGGCCGTAGAACGACGACGGCGGCAGCGCCGCGACGCCGATCTCGGTCGTCAGCCACCGGCAGAAGGCCGCGTCGTCGCCCGCGTGGAACTTCGAGAAGCCGGCGCAGCAGAAGTACGTCCCGTGCGTCGGGTGGACGTCGAAGCCGATGCGGGAAAGCTCCGAGGTCAGGTAGTCGCGTTTGGCCCGAAAGGAGGCGAGAAATCCGTCGTAGTAGCTCTTCGGCGCGTCGAGGGCCGCCGCGGCGGCGAACTGGAGCGGGGTGGCCGTCGCGAACGTGACGAACTGGTGCGCGGCGCGGACGGCCGCCGTGAGATTCGCAGGCGCGGCCGCCCAGCCGATCTTCCAGCCGGTCAGCGAGAACGTCTTGCCGAAAGACGAGATCGTGATCGTGCGCTCCCTCATCCCGGGGATCGACGCCATCGGCACGTGCCTCCCCTCGTACACGAGGTGCTCGTACACCTCGTCGGTGATGCACAGGACGTCGCGCTCGCGGCAAAGGCGCGCGATCGCTTCGAGCTCTTCCCGCGAGAAGAGCTTCCCGGTCGGGTTGTGGGGCGTGTTCACGACGATCGCGCGCGTCCGGGGCGTGAAGGCCGCCTCGAGCTCGGCGAGATCGAAGCGCCAGTCGGGAGCATGGAGCGTCACGAAGCGCGCGGAGGCGCCCGCCATGGCGATGCTCGCGCGGTACGAGTCGTAGAAGGGCTCGAACAGGATCACCTCGTCGCCCGCGTCGCAGACGCCGTTGATCGCGTCGAAGATCGCCTCCGTCGCGCCGGAAGTGATCGTGATCTCCGAGTCGGCCGCGTATTCGAGCCCCCAGTCGCGCCGGTACTTTTCCGAGAGCTTCCGATGGAGCTCCGGGATGCCGGTCACCCGGGCGTACTGGCCGTGGCCGGCGCGGATCGCCGCGATCGCGGCCGCCTTCGCGAATTCCGGGCCGTCGAAATCGGGGAAGCCCTGGGAGAGGTTGACCGCGTGATGTTCGTTCGCGAGGCGGGTCATCTCCGAGAAGATCGTGGTGCCGAAAGCCTGGAGGCGGGAGCTCACCGGTGAACGGGTCATGATCGGATCTCCTTTCCGGCGAGCGCCCGGGCGATCGCCGCCCGGGCGAGGAGTCTCGTCGAATCGAGCGTGGGGAGCGGCGCATCGTCGGGTCGCACGATCAGCGGGATCTCGGTGCAGCCGAGGACCGCGGCGTCGCATCCCCGGCCGGCGAGCTCTTCCATCACCTCGTTGAAATAGAGCCGCGAGGACTCGGTGAAGATTCCGTTGACGAGCTCCTGAAAGATGATCGTGTTGATCCTCTCCCGGACCGCGGGCCCGGGGATCTCCCGCTCGATGCCGAGCGGCGAAAGCGCGGCCGGATAGACTCCCGATTCCATCAAGTAGCGGGTGCCGAGGACTCCGAGCTTTCGGAGTCCGCGTTTTCGGGCTTCCTGCGCCACGACGTCGGCGATGTGAAGGAACGGGATCGGCGAACGCGGCGTCAGGAACGGGAACGCCTGGTGAACCGTGTTGTCGGGACAGATCCCGAAATCCGCCCCGGCGGCGGCGACCGCTCTCGCCGAGTCGAGCAGCAGGTCCGCGACCCCGGCCCAGTCGTCGCCCCGGATGAAGACCATGTGCTCGGCCATCGGGATCGAGTCGAGCGTCACCCGCGGGTGGTCGTGCTCGCCCATCGTCGCCTGGGCCTCGAGCGCGATCGTCCGGTAGCAGAGGGCCGCGCCCTCCGCGCTGCAGGCGACGATGCCGACGTGTTGCGCCATCAACGGAATCCTATCGCGCGGTCAGGAAGCCGCCGGGCGCGTGACCAGGAAGAACCCGAGCAGGCAGAAGAGCAGGCCGACGACGTTCACCCAGGAGAGCCGCTCCCGGAAGAGCAGCACTCCGACGGGCACGAGGATCGCCGCGAGCGCCGCGCTTCCGGCGAAGGACGCCAGGCTGATGTTCCATCCGGACCGGTACACGAAGAGAAAGGCGAACTCGATGACGAACGCGCCGACTCCGACACCGACGCTCGCCCACGTCGTCTGGCGCCACGACTCCCGCAGCGGCCGCGACGCCGCAAACGGCAGGAGGAGCGCCGCGAGCGCGAGCGCGGTCACGTAGCTCACGAAGACGGAGAAAACGGGATCGAGGCCGCGGGGGATCGACTTCTGCGAGACGTGGTACAGAACGTTGCCGAGGACGACGAAGACCATCGACCAGTAGAACATCGGTGCCTCCCCGCGATGCGTTTATCACGGGAAACCGGTCACCCTCACCCGCACGCCTTCGCTCCTCCGGAGCGCCCGGCGTGGCGGCCTCTCCCATCGAGGGAGAGGCGGGGCGAGATCGCGCCGCCCGCGCCCCTTCTCCGCGGCCGCCGGGGTGGCGAGCCGACCGTGCTTCACCTCTCCCCTCGAGGGAGAGGTCGCGCGCTCCGGCGCGCGGGTGAGGGGGTGGGACCGGCCCCCGAACTCGCCGCCACCAGGAGCCTCCTTCCTTCGCGGAGGCCGTGCGCTACGATCGGGGCCGATGAGGATCCTCGGAATCGAAACCTCCTGCGACGAGACGTCCGCCGCCGTCCTGGACGGCGACGGGCGCATCCTCTCCAACGTCGTCTCGTCGCAGATGGCGATGCACGCCCGCTACGGCGGCGTCGTCCCCGAGATCGCCTCGCGGCATCATCTGGAGAACCTCCCGGCGGTCCTCGAGGAGAGCCTGACGTCGGCCGGGACCGCTCTCGGGGAGATCGATCTCCTCGCGGTCACCGCCGGGCCGGGACTGATCGGGGCGCTCCTCGTCGGCCTCTCCGCGGCGAAGGCCATCGCCTTCGCGCGCGGGATCCCTCTCGAGCCCGTATCGCACCTCGAGGGCCATCTCTACTCGCCCTATCTCTCGGCGAAGGGAGAGCCGGCGGCGGCGATCGTCCATCCTTTCCACGGCCTCGTCGTCTCGGGCGGCCACGCCGAGCTCGTGCGGGTCGAGGAAGACGCGATCGTTCCGATCGCCCGGGCGGGAGACGACGCGCCGGGAGAGGTGTTCGACAAGGTCGCGCGCCGGGCCGGCCTCGGCTATCCGGGAGGCCCGATCGTCGACCGCATCGCCGCCCGCGCCAACGCCCGGCGGTTTCCGTTCAAGATCGGGCGCTTCAACGACGGGTCGCTCGACTTCACGTTCTCCGGACTCAAATCGCAGCTCGTTCGCGAATTCGAGGCGCGGGGAATCGAGGGAGACCGGCGCGAGGAGGAGGTGACCGGGGAGCTCGCGGATCTCCTCGCCGGTTTCCAGCGCTCGATCGTCGATCAGCTCGTCGACCGGCTCGAGGCCGTGCGCCGGCGCGAGGAGATCGAGCGGGTCGCCCTCTCCGGCGGCGTGGCCGCGAACTCCGAGATCCGGACGACGATCGCGAAATGGGCCGAAGAGCGCGGCATCGCGATCTTCCTCCCCGACCGGGCATTGACCGGCGACAACGCCGCGATGATCGCGTTCGCGGGGCTCCGAAAGTTCCGGCGCGAGGGCGCGAAGGATTTCGCCGCCGTGAACGCCCGATCTCGCTGGCCGCTCGGCGAGTAGCCGGCGCGGGGATACATCGAGCCGGACGGGCGCGTGACGCTCGCGTCGCCCTGCGACGCACTGTCGCCGTACGCCTCGGGACGCCGCGACCGACCCGCATCCCGTCCGCCTTCGCCGAGGCTTCGGCGGATCGAGGGTTTGAGCGCGCCCGTGGTCCAGAGTCTGATTCTGGGCGATGAATCCGCCATAGCTCGTAAGAGCGACGGCGGATCGGGCTCGCGTCTCCCCACGCCTCGTCGTTATCGCAACTGAGGGGATTCTTCTTCCATCTTCGACCCGGACGCGAAGACTTGCCTCGCCGACCCGTCCGCCGAAGCTCGGAGAGCGACGGAGGCAGCCTCGGCGAAGGCGGATGCGTCGCGCCGAACGGATCGGCCCGGCTGCGGGCGCGAAAATGGCTGCCGCCTTCGGCCGGCCCGCTGGTAATCTTTCTGCAATGGAGGATCCCATGAGCACTGCTCCGGCCGGGCGACCGGCTTCGTCGGAATACGCTTCGTACTACGAAAATTACATCTCGCGCGTCCCCGAAGAAGACCTCGTGGCCGCGCTGGAGGACGACCGGGTGACGATGTTGTCGCTCGTGCGATCCATCCCGGAGTCGCGGGCGGACCACCGCTACGAACCGGGAAAATGGTCGATCCGTCAGGCGGTCCAGCACGTCGTCGACACGGAGCGCGTGTTCGGCTTCCGCGCGTTCTGGTTCGCGCGGGAGATCCCGTCGCCGCTCCCGAGCTTCGAGCAGGACGACGCCGTCAAGGGCGCCCCTTCCGCGACGCTTCTCGCCGACGTCGCGTCGGAATTCGACCGCGTGCGGCAGGCGCATATCCTCTTCTTCCGGGCGCTCGAGCCGGATGCCTGGATGCGCTCGGGCACGGCGAGCGGGAAGACCTTCACGGTCCGGGCGCTCGCCGCCATCGCCGTCGGCCACTCGCGGCACCACGCCGCGATCCTGCGGGAACGCTATCTCTGAGGCGGTGTTCCGCCTGGAGAAAGAGCGGCTCGTGCCGCGCGAGATGACGCCGTCCGATCTCGTTCGAAGAGCCGCACCGGCGTCACGCGCTCCCGGTCCGCGAGCACGCTTCCGCGATGGTCAAATCCAACGGCGGACGCGCCGCTCATACTCCCGGAATTCCACCCCGAATTTCCCCTCGAGATACCTCTCCTCGCGGCGGATCTGCGTGCGATCGACGACGACGACGAAGATCACGAGCATCACGAGATGCCAGCCGCTCCGGGCGAGGACGGCGACCCCCGCGATCAGGACCGCCATCGAGAGATAGATCGGGTTTCGTGTCCAGCGGTAGAGTCCTTCCGCGACGAGCGCCCCCGACGGGCGATGCGGGAGCGGGCTCGACCCGCCCCGCGCGAGCGCGCGAACCGCGGCGAGCCCGAGCGCAAAGCCGCCGAGCAGCAGGATTCCGCCGGCGACGCGTGCGGCCACGATCGGAATCGGCAGCGCGAACGGCTTCCATACGTTGACGAGGAATCCCAGGAGGATCGCGACGGCGAGGACGGCGGGGGGCGGCACCGGCGCCCCGACGGCGTCCTTCTCCGAATGGGCATTCATCATGCCCCGAGTCTACTTCGCGTCGAGTACCGGGACTCGCGGCTTCTGACGCTCCCGAGTCAGGCGGCTTTCCCGGTGAGGCGCGTCGAGACGTGCCGGAAGACGGGCGCGGGGACCCGGCCGCCTCGGTTCGGTGGGTCGAATTCGAGGCGCGGCCAGGCGCGAGCCCGACGGGATGCGGGCCGCCCGCGGCGCCCGCAGGCGTACCGTCGGCGTACGTCGGAGGGCGACCGCGGGTGGCACGCGCCCGTCCGGCTCGATGCATGGTCCGCGCTTGCTCACGCTCTCCACTCGAAGCATCCGCGCCTGAGGTCCGACAGCGCCTTCTCGATCTCCCCCCGCGTGTTCATCACGAACGGCCCGTACCGGGCGACCGGCTCGTTCAAGGGCTTCCCCGAGACGAGAAGGAACCGCGCGCCCTCGTCGCCCGCCCGCACCGCGACCGAGTCGCCGTCGGAGAAGACGACGAGCCTGGGCGAGGCGATCGGCCGTCCGTCGATAACCCCGTCCCCCCGAAAGAGATAGGCGAACGCCGCGTGGCCGCGCGGGACCGGATACTCGAAGCTCTCCCGCCGGGGGAGCGTCACGTCGAGGTACGTGGGGTTCGCCGCGATGTCGGCGATCGCCCCCTCGACGTCGCCGACCTTCCCGGCCACGACCCGGATCTTCGCGTTCCCGTGCGCGACCTCCGGAATCTTCCGGTCTCCCACTTCCTGGTAGCTCGGCTTCGACATCTTGAGCCTGGCCGGAAGGTTGACCCAGAGCTGGAAGCCCTCGAGTCTTCCCTTTCGGATCTGCGGCATCTCCTCGTGCTGCAGCCCGCCTCCCGCCGACATCCACTGGATGTCGCCGGGCCCGACCTCCCCCGCGTGCCCCATCGTGTCGCGATGGGCGACGACGCCGTCGAGCATGTAGGTGACCGTCTCGATCCCCCGGTGGGGGTGCATCGGGAAGCCCGCCATGTACTCGTCGGGGTCTTCGGATCCGAAGTGGTCGAGGAGCAGGAACGGGTCGAGGTAGTCGAGGACCGGTGTGGCGATGCTGCGGCGCAGGCGCACGCCCGCGCCGTCCATCGTCTCCATCGGCTCGATCACGCGGGCGATTCTTCGAACGTTGTCCATGGAAATCCTTCCTCACAAAACATCGAGGCGAGTCCGACGCGTCGGCTCGCCTCGATTCCACCCTAGCAAACCTGTCAAGGGGCCCCCGCGCGTCGCTTGACACAAAGCAGAACTGGAATTCTAATTCGTAATCGTGCCTGCCCGTTCCGAACCCGGCTCCCTCCGCGGGCTGCGGCTTCCCCGCCAGGCGCGCAGCCGCGCGACGCTCGACCGCCTGATGACCGCCGCCGCAGAGCTCCTCGCCGAGCGCCGATTCGAGGAGGCGACGGTCGCCGAGCTCGTGAAACGGGCCGGGTCGTCCGTGGGAGCGTTCTACGCGCGATTCGGGAACAAGGAGGCCCTGCTGCGGGAGCTCGACGAGCGGCTCTTCGAGGCGGGCCGGACGTCGTGGAGGGATTTCCTCGCCGACGAGCGATGGGAGCGCGCGGGCGCCGGGGAGATCCTCGACGCGTTCGTCGGCCGCCTCGTCGCAAAGCGCCGGGAACGCCGCGGCCTCCTGCGCGCGCTCGTCCTTCATGCGCGGGCCAATCCCGGCTCCGATTTCGCGAAGCGGAGCGTCCGGCTGAATCGCCGCCTCGTCGGACGCATCACGGAAATGCTCCTCGCGCGGCGCGGCGACATGGGCCACCCGCGGCCCGAAGAGGCGGTCCCGTTCGCGCTGCAGATCGCGGACAGCGTGACGCGAGACGCGATCGTCTTCGAGGAAGGCGCGCTCGCCCCGAAGCGAAGCGACCGCGCTCTCGAGGCGGATCTCACGCGCGTGATTCGGCTCCATCTCGGCGTGAAGGAGCCGTGATGGCGGTAATGCCGGCGTTCGAACAAATCATCCGGATGGAGGTCGTTTACCGGGTGCCGGGGATGGAAGATGTCACCGTCGAGAGGGACCGCGTCTACATCTCCCCCGGCGGCGAAGCGCTGAGGATGGACGTCTACCGCCCCGCTCGTGGCACAGAGGGCGCGCGTCCGCTCGTCCTGATGATCCATGGGGGTCCGATCCCGAAGCTCGGCGCGAAGAACATGGCCGTTTTCACGTCGTGGGGCCGGCTTCTCGCCGCTTCCGGCCTGGCGGCGGCGACCTTCGATCACCGGTTCCTCGCGCCCGAACGCATGACCGACGCGGCCGACGACGTCGCCGCCGCGCTCGCGCACGTCCGGGAGCACGCCGACGCGCTCGGGATCGACCGGGACCGCCTCGCAGTCTGGGCTTTCTCAGGAGGCGGACCGCTCCTTTCGCTCGCCCTGAAGGGGGCGCCGCCATTCGTTCGGGCGGTCGTCGCCTACTACGCCGCCCTCGACGTCCGGGAGAAGCCTCCCGGCGGGTCTCCAGCGATTACCGACGACCTGCGGCGCGACTTCTCCCCCGCCCACCACGTGCGTGCCGAAGGCGGGCGCACGGCGCCCGTCCTCGTCGCGCGAGCCGGCCTCGACCACCCGTTCCTGAACGCCTCGATCGACCGGTTCGTCGCGGAGGCCCTCGCGGCCAACGCGGAGATCGACGTGATGAACCATCCGAAGGGCCGCCACGGCTTCGATTTCCTCGACGACGATACCCGGTCGCGCGAGATCATCGCGAGGACGATTCAATTCTTGAGGGCGCGCCTCTTCTGACAGCGCCGAGTTAAGCGGCTCGTCCGCTTCAACTCGGCGCCGGGGCCTTCGACTTCCTCGACGAAGACGCCCGCTCGCGCGAGATCATTGCCCGCACGATCGAATTCCCGCGGGCGAGGCTCTTCGCCTTTACGTAGCGCCGAGGACGCGGCGCGGCTCGCGCGGATCTTCCTTTTTCCCATATGATTACGGGTTCTCATGACCGACCCGCGTCTCATCCGCAACTTCTCGATCGTGGCGCACATCGACCACGGCAAGACGACGCTCTCCGACCGCATCCTCCAGCTCTGCGGGGCGGTGTCCGCCCGCGAGATGGGAGAACAGATGCTCGACGACATGGAGCTCGAGCAGGAGCGCGGGATCACGATCAAGGCGCGGTCCGTCACGCTCCACTACCCGGCGCAAGACGGGAAGACCTACACGTTCAACCTGATCGACACGCCCGGCCACGTCGACTTCTCCTACGAGGTCTCCCGGTCGCTCGCCGCCTGCGAGGGGGCCGTGCTCGTCGTCGACGCGACCCAGGGAGTCGAGGCGCAGACGCTCGCCAACGCGTATCTGGCGATCCACAACAATCTCGAGATCGTGCCCATCATCAACAAGATCGACCTGCCGTCGGCCGAGCCGGACAAGGCGAAGGAGCAGATCGAGCAGGTCGTGGGTCTGCCCGCGCACGACGCGGTCCTCGTCTCGGCCAAGCAGGGCACGGGGGTGGCGGAGGTCCTCGAGCGCATCGTCGAGCGGATCCCGCCCCCGAAGGGAGATCCGAAGGCGCCCCTGAAAGCCCTGCTCTTCGACTCCTGGTACGACCCCTACCGCGGCGTCACGTCCCTCGTGCGCGTCCTCGACGGGACGCTCGCGGCGGGGAAGAAGATCCGGTTCATGAACACCGGCCAGGAGGTCGAGGTCGAAGAGGTCGGGATCTTCTCTCCGAAACCGGAGAAGGTCGAGGCCCTCTCGGTGGGAGAAGTGGGCTTTCTCTGGGCGAACATCAAGGACCTGCATTCCACGAAGATCGGCGACACGATCACCGACGCTCGGCATCCCACGGCGGAGCCTCTTCCCGGGTTCGAGGAAGCCAAGCCGATGGTCTTCTCGGGCCTCTTCCCGACCGATGCCGGCGACTACCCGGCGCTCCGCGACGCGATGGAGAAGCTCCGGTTGAACGACGCCTCGTTCTCCTGGGAGCCGGAGACCTCGACGGCGCTCGGCTTCGGATTCCGCTGCGGGTTCCTCGGGCTCCTCCACATGGACATCGTCCAGGAGCGCCTCGAGCGCGAATTCAACCTGGAGCTCATCACGACCGCGCCGTCGGTGAACTACCGCGTGCGGACGACGTCGGGCGACTTGCTCGAGGTCGACAACCCCGCGAAGCTCCCGCCGCCCCAGAACATCGAGAGGATCGACGAACCGTTCATCACGGCGACGATCATCACCCGCGACGATTTCCTCGGCGGCCTCCTGAAGCTCTGCGAGGAGCGGCGCGGCACGCAGCAATCGATGGAATACCTCTCGGCCAACCGCGTCGTCCTCACCTACGACTTCCCGTTGAACGAAATCGTCCTCGACTTCTACGACAAGCTGAAGTCGCTCTCGAAGGGGTACGCGTCTTTCGACTACCAGCTCTCCGGCTACCGGGAGGGAAAGCTCGTCAAGCTCGACATCCTCGTCAACGGAGAGCCGGTCGACGCGCTGTCGCTCATCGTCCACGCGGAGGAGGCCTCCCAGAAGGGGCGCGAGCTCGCCCGGAAGATGCGCGAGATCATCCCGCGGCAGATGTTCGAAGTCGCGATTCAGGCCGCCATCGGCGCGAAGATCGTCGCCCGCGAGACGATCTCGCCGCTGCGCAAAAACGTGATCGCCAAGTGCTACGGCGGCGACATCACCCGCAAGCGCAAGCTCCTCGAGAAGCAGAAGGAGGGGAAGAAGCGCATGAAGCGCGTCGGACGCGTCGACATCCCGCAGGAGGCGTTCCTCGCGGTCCTGAAGGTCGACTGAGGCGGCGAACGCGGTGAGCCGCTTCGTCGAGCTCAGCCACACGATCGAGCACGGGACGCTCACGTATCCCGGCCTTCCGGCGCCCGAGATCTCCGACTTTCTCGGCCGCGAGGAATCGCGCCGGCGCTACGCGCCCGGGACCGAGTTCCAGATCGGGCGGATCACGATGGTCGGAAACACCGGCACCTATCTCGATTCGCCGTTCCACCGCTACGCGGGGGGCGCCGACCTCGCGGAGCTGCCGCTTTCGAGCCTCGCGGACCTGCCCGGGATCGTCCTCCGCGCCGCAGGCTCCGCGCGCGCGATCGGCGCGGACGCGTTCGAGACGCTCGACGTCGCCGGCCGCGCCGTCCTCGTGCACACCGGCTTCGACCGGCACTGGGGGACGCCGGCGTACTTCGAGAGGAACCCGCACCTGACCGCCGGCGCGGCCGCCTGGCTCGCGGAGAGCGGCGCCGCCCTCGTCGGCATCGACTCGGTCAACGTCGACTCGATCGACGGCGGCGAGCGCCCCGCGCATTCGGCGCTGCTCGCCCGCGGGATCCCGGTCGTCGAGCACCTGACGGGGCTCGCGGCGCTCCCCGATTCCGGTTTCCGATTCTTCGCGGTCCCGCCGAAAGTGCGCGGGTTCGGGACTTTCCCGGTCCGGGCGTTCGCGATTTTGTAGGCGCGGCCACCGGCCGGCGCCGCAACCGAATTCCGATCCGGGAAACTATCGGGGTCGCCTTCGTCCGTCCTTGGCGCGCCGCGTGAACGGCGTCGCCACGGGATTGCGCCGGCGCTCGGGCCCTTCGTACCCGAGCGGAGGATGCTTCTCGTACATGCAGGAGGGACAGTACGGGTTCCCCTCGACGAGATAGAGGAGCCCTCCTTTTCCGCACATCGCGCACGCCGAAGGAGGAGGAGTCATTTCAGATCTCCGTCATCCCTTCGCGGGCTTCTTCCCCTTGAAGTCGCCTTCGCGGCGGAGATACATGGTCGGCGCCTGACGGCGCCGGCGCTCGGGTCCCGTGTAGCGCAGCGGCGGCCGCTTCTTCGACAGGCATGAAGGGCAGTAGGGGGACCCTTCGAACATGTAGATGACCCCTTCCTTGCCGCACGCCGTGCACGACAGCCGGTCCGATGCGCTCACGTCTCCTCCGTTTGGACGTCATTGTAAGGGCAAGATGCGGTTACCGGGCCAGGTTTCTCCTGTAGCCGCATTCCGGGTTGTCGCAGAAGAGAAACGTCCCCTCCTTCTTCGTGCTCTTCTGGAGCAGGTAGGGGCGTCCGCAGTTCGGGCAGGCCTCGGGGACGGGCTTGTTCCGGAACGCGAAGTCGCATTTCGGATAGTTGGCGCACGGATAGAAGAACCCGAAGCGGCCGCGGCGCTCGATGATCCTTCCGCCGTCCTTCGGGCACGCCACCCCGGTCTCGACGACCGGCTTCGGGGGGCGGTACTTGCACTTGGGATAGTTCCCGCACGCGACGAACTCGCCGAAGCGGCCCCGCTTCTTCACGAGGTCGCCTCCGCACTCCGGGCACTTCTCTCCCGTCGGCTGCGGCTCCGATGCCGCCCGGCTCGCCGCCGCGGCGATCGCGACCGTGTTGCGGCACTTCGGGTAGGCCGAGCAGCCGAGGAACGGGCGGTCGCCGGCCTGCCGGAGCTTCATCGGCGAGCCGCACTCCTCGCACGTCTGGTTCTCGTATTCCGAGAGGTCGGTGGCGTCCTCCTCGGTTTCCGGGACGTGGTACGTGAACTCGCAGTCGGGATATCCCGAGCAGGCGATGAAGAGGCCGTTCTTCCCCATCCGGATCTTCAGGGGCTTGCCGTCGTTGGGGCAGGTGTCGGCGATCTCGGGGACGAGGGCGAATCCGAACGCTTTCCGCGCGTCGCGGAGCGGGATCCCCGCCTTCTGGGAACCCATTTTCGCGAGCGCGCGATCGCGGTCCTTGCTGAATTTCTTGTCGAAGTCGGCGAGCGCTTTCGTCCAGGCGATCTTCCCCTCCTCGACCCGGTCGAGCTCCTCCTCGAGGCGCGCCGTGTAACCCGTCTCGAAGAAGTCGTCGAAGTACGGGATCAGCATCTCGATCACGACGCGTCCGAGGGTCGTCGGGTAGAAGCGCTTGTCCTTCTTGCGGACGTACTCGCGGTCCTCGATCTTGCGCAGGATCTCGGCGTACGTCGAGGGGCGGCCGATGCCGTTCTCTTCCATGTACTTCACGAGCGAAGCCTCGTTGAAGCGCGGCGGCGGCTGCGTGAAATGCTGCTCCGGGGCGAGCCCGACGAGCCGCACGGTCTCGCCTTCGGCGAGCGGCGGGACCGCCGAGCCGCTTTCCTTCTCGGCCGATTCTTCGTCGTCTCCCGCGACGCCGTACACGGCGAGATACCCCGGGAACCTCACCGTCGATCCGGATGCGCGGTAGCGCGCCTTCCCCGCCGCGACGTCGGCCGTCACCACGTCGTAGACGGCCGGGTTCATCTGGGAGGCGACGAAGCGCTCCCAGATGAGGCGATAGAGCTTCGCCTCTTCCGACGAGAGCGAGCCCGCCACCGCCGAGGGCGGCAGGTCCATCATCGTCGGACGGATCGCCTCGTGCGCTTCCTGCGCTCCGGCGCGCGACTTGAAGAAGCGCGGCGATTCCGGGAGGTGGTCGGCGCCGTAGACGCGGAGAATGTGGTCGCGCACGGCCGTGAGCGCGTCGTCGGACGTGCGCGTCGAGTCGGTCCGCATGTAGGTGATGAGACCCACGGTGCCCCGACCCGGCACCTCCCGCCCCTCGTAGAGCCGCTGCGCGATCTGCATCGTGCGCCGGACCGAAAAGCCGAGCCGCCGCGAGGCCGCCTGCTGGAGCTGTGACGTGATGAAGGGCGGCGGCGAGGACTTCTTCCGCTCGGTCTTCTCGACGCGCTCGACGATCCAGGGCACCGACTCGATCTCGCGCCGGATCCGCGCGGCCGCTTCCCCGTCGGCGAGCTTCGGATCCGTGCCGTCGAACTTCAGCTTCTCCCCGTCCCACGAGAAGAGCCGCGCGGGAAACTCGGGAGGCGCCGCGGCGGCGAGCTTCGCGTCGGTCGCGACGGCAAGCCGCGCATCGGTCGCGGCGGCAAGCCGCGCATCGAGCGTCCAGTACTCGACGGCGACGAACGCTTCGATCTCCTTCTCGCGCTCGCAGATGATCCGCAGCGCGACCGTCTGGACGCGCCCGGCCGAGAGCCCGCGCCAGATCTTCTTCCAGAGGAGATCGGAGACTTCGTACCCGACGAGCCGGTCGATGATGCGGCGCGCCTGCTGCGCGTCGACACGGTCCTCGTCGATCGAGCCGGCGTTCTCGACGGCGGCCTGGACCGCCTTCTTCGTGATCTCGTTGAACCGGGCCCGCTTGAACTCGACTTTGCCGCTGCCGGGCTTGAGCTCCTGCAGGAGGTGCCAGGAGATCGCTTCTCCTTCGCGGTCGGGGTCGGCGGCGAGGTAGACGCGGTCGGAGGCCCGGGCGGCCTTCTTCAGATCGCCGAGCGTCTTCTCCTTCCCCTTGAGCACCTCGTAAGTCGGCTTGTAGCCGTTCTCGCGGTCGACGCCGAGGCCCTTTCGGGGCAGATCGCGGACGTGGCCGTAGGACGCGAGCACCTTGAAGTCCTTCCCGAGGAACTTCTCGAGCGTCCGCGCCTTGGCGGGCGATTCCACGATGACGAGAGATTTAACCAATGTTGTTCATTCCTTCCCGAACGGAGCTCGGACGGCCGAAACCCGCCCGTGCGGCGTAAAACGCGGATCATACGGTGCCTGTCAAGGCCTCCCGCCCCCGGCGAGGGCGTAGAGCCCCCCCGGAAGGCATCGGAGCACCCCCCTCGCCTCGAGGTCGAAAAGGATCGCGAGCAGCGAGGATGTCGGGATCTGCGTGGCCTCCGCGAGGTCGTCGGCGTCCCACGCTTCGTCCCCGGCCATCGCGGCGACGACCCGCGCCGCCTCCCCCTCGAGACCCGCCGCCGGGCCGCTTTCGACCGGGCGCGTTCCCACCGACGGGAAGAGCTCCGTCAGGACGTCTTCGGCGCCCCGGCAGAGGATCGCGCCGTCCCGAAGGAGGGCATGGCACCCGTCCGACGATTCCGAGCGGATCGAGCCGGGGACCGCGAAGACGTCCCGCCCGAAGTCGTTGGCGAGCCGCGCCGTGATGAGCGACCCGCTCCGCCGCGCCGCCTCGACCACCACGATTCCCGACGCCATCCCGGCGATCACCCGGTTGCGCACCGGGAAATTCGCCGGCAGCGGCCTCGTCCCCGGCGGCTGCTCCGAAAGGACGAGCCCGTCGGCGGCGATCCGCCTCCACAGCTCGGCATTCTCCTTCGGATAAGGGACGTCGACTCCCGATCCCAGAACCGCGATCGTCCCTCCGGGATTCCCGATGGCGGCCGCGTGGGCCGCCGCATCGACCCCCCGCGCCATACCGGAGACGATGCACACGCCGGCAAGGGAGAGGTCGGCGGCGATGCGCGCGGCCACTTCCCGGCCGTACCGCGTCGCCGCGCGCGCCCCGACGATCGCCACGGCGGGAAGCGCCAGGCGCTCCGGATCGCCCGCGGCCCAGAGGACGAGCGGCGCGTCGGGGATCTCGCGCAGGAGCGCCGGGTACGCGCCCTCGAACGGGTTGAGCAGGCGGAATCCCGATCGCTCGGCGGCGGCGACCTCCGCCGAGACATCGACGTCGAACGGCCGGGCGAGCAGCCGGGCCGCCGTTTCCGAGCGAACAACACCCGCCCACCGCGAAGGCTCCCCGCCGACGAGCTCGCGCCATCCGCCCGCGGCGTCGCACGCCTTCCAGAACCGGCGAAGCGACAGCCCCGGGATCTTCGACCAGGCGAGGGCGAGGCGCGCGGTTTCGGCGACGGGCATTGCGCCATTCTAAAAAGAATCCGGGCCGCCGCGGAGACGGATAGAATACGAGCCGGTTTCGAGGGAGGCGTGTGGCCCGCGGATTGAGGAACTCGATCGGGCTCGCTCTGGCCGTTGCGCTCCTGCTCTCCGCGTGCGCCTCGGGACGCGCGAAGGAGCCGGCGCCGGCGAAGGAGCTCCGCTACGGTGCGCGCATGGCGCGCCTCGGGTTCTGGCAGGAGGCCCGTTTCCGTTTCCAGAAGGTCGTCGACCGGGAGCCGAACAACGCCCGCGCCCGCAACGATCTCGCCGTCGCGCTCGAAGCCAACGGCGATTTCCCCGCCGCGTTCGAGCAGTACAAGAAGGCCGTGTCGCTCGATTCGGCCGACAAGAGCATCCGCCGGAACTACACGCGATTCGCGGAGTTCTACACCGCCTACACGAAGAAGGTCGGGAAGGTGAGCTCTGCTCCGTAAGCGGCGTCTCCTCCTTCTCCCTCTCGCCGCCGCCGCGATCGCCGCCGGCTGCGCCGGCGTGCACCTGGTGAAGATGAAGCTGCCGCTGAAGCCTCGCATTCCGCTCAAGGGGAACGAGCGCGTCGCGATCGCCCCCTTCCTCATCGTCGCGACCGCGGACAAGCCGAAGGACAAGGCGGACCTGGCGGCGATCGACCTCCAGGCGGAGTTCCACCGGTACCTGATCCAGATCCTCAAGAAGAAGACGAAGCTGCAGGTGATCGACCTCGGCACGACGGTCGCGCTCCCCTCGCGGGAGCTCGTCGCGGTTTCGCGCGCCAACGACTTCTGGCGCTCGGTCGGACAGAAGAGCTCGGCCGACGTCGTCGTCTCCGGATCGCTCGAGTTCAAGGTCGAAGACTCGGCCGGCTACAAGACCGAGGAATACGTGTCCCCCGTGACCGGCCAGACCTCCTTCCGCCAGATCTACGTCGAGCGGACCGGGTTTCTCTTCGACATCGTCTTCCTGGTCTTCGACGGGAAGACCGGGGACCGGCTCCTTCAGGACGAGTTCAAGGACTTCCGCGAGCGCAATCGCCGCCGCGCGGACGAGCTGCTCGGCCTCTTCCAGAATCTCTTCTCGCTCGAGGACCAGGTTCTGAACATGTTCGTGCCGCGCGAGCGCGCGGTGCAACGCTACCTCTTCACGCGGTGAACCGATGAGAAAGCTCTTGCGGCGAGTCGTGATGGCGGCGGCGCTCGCGGCGGCGGCCGCGCCCGCATCCGCGCAGTTCGGCCAGAACAAGATCGCCTATGACCGGTTCGACTGGTCGATCTACCGGTCGACGCACTTCCAGATCTACTTCTACCCGAAGGAAAAGGGGTCGCTCGAGAAGGTCGCCTCGTTCGCCGAGAGCGCGTACGACGAGCTCTCGCGCTCGCTCAACTACCAGATTCCCCACCCGATTCCCCTCATCTACTACTCGAGCCACTCGGAGTTCGAGCAGACCAACACCGAGCTCGACTTCATCGACGAGGGCACGGGCGCGTTCGCGCTCCCGTCGCGCGACCGGATGGTCCTCCCGATCGACGTGCCCGACGCGTATCTCCAGACCGTGATCCAGCACGAGCTCACGCACGTCTTCGAGTTCGAGATCCTCTTCCAGGGCAACTTCCTGCGCGCGGTCACCTCGCCGATCCCCCAGTGGTTCATGGAGGGCCTCGCCTCGTACTACGGCCACGATGAGACGAACCGCTCCCGGATGTACCTGCGCGACGCGGTGATCACCGACAACGTGCCGGCGATCGCGCGCGGACAGCAGATCAACCCGTATTTCGCCTACCGGTTCGGGCACGCGGTCTTCGATTTCATCGAGCACGAGTGGGGCAAGGACGCGGTCCGCGACTTCGTTTACGAGTGGCGGACGAGCCTCGCCGGCGGCGCCCAGCGCGTGATCAAGCGCGCCTTCGGACTTTCCGCCGAGGATTTCGACATCCGTTTCCGCCGCTATCTCCGCCAGCGATATCTCCCCGTCCTCACGTCGAAGGGGGAGCCCGTCGACTTCGGCGAGCCGTTCCGCATCAAGGAGAACCAGACGGCCTTCTCCTGGGACGTCTCGCCCGTGCCGTTCCCGTCGGGGGACTTCATGGCCGCGGTCTCGACCTACGACCTCTCCGTGCCGACGCTCAATCCGAGTCCGGACGTCGTCGTCTTCTCGACCCGCGACCGCAAGCTCTTCCGGAACCTTTCGAAGGGGTACACGACCCGCTACGAGTACCTGATCGCCCAGGCGGTCACGATCAGTCTCGACGCTCCGGGCCGGACGATCACGGTCTCGCCCGACGGCAACCACATCGCGGCGTTCGTGCGGCGCGAGCGCGGGCGCGTCCTCGCCGTCTGGAACGTCCTTTCGGGAAAGCTCGAGCGCGAAGTGCCTTTTCCGACCGTCGACCAGGAGCTCGCCCCGAGCTACTCCCCCGACGGGAAGAAGGTCGTCTTCTCGGGCGTCGCCAACGGCCGGTTCGACATCTGGTCGTACGACCTCGACTCGCGCGTCCTCACGAACGTCACCGACGACGAGGGGTACGACGTCGCGCCCACGTGGTCGCCGGACGGGAAATGGATCTACTACTCCTCGACCTCCGGGACCTTCGCGAAGATCTTCCGCGTCGACCCGGCCAACCCGGCGGTCAAGGAACAGGTCACGTTCGGCGACTGGAACGACGAGGATGCGTTCGTCTCCCCCGACGGCGCCCGTCTCTTCTTCACCTCGGATCGCGACGGCGGCGTTTACAACATCTTCTCCGTGGACCTCTCGACCGGCGAGACCTGGCAGCACACCAACGTGATCGGCGGCGCATTCCAGCCGAGCGTTTACGTCGGGAAGGACGGGATCGCGAAGCTCGCCTACTGCTCCTTCTACCGGCAGCGTTACGGGCTGTACGTGGGCGACGTTCAGAAGACGTACGAGCGGCTCGCGGCGCTGAACCCCGCGCCCGTCCGCGTCGGCGCCCACGCGACGGCGCGCTACACCCCCGCGATCGAGGTCTCGCTCGATCCGGAGAAGATCCAGGCGAAGCCTTCGCACAAGCTGTACATCGACAACGCGAACATCGCGGCCGGCGTCAACAGCGACGGCACGCTGTTCTCCGACACGAGCCTGCTCTTTTCCGACAACCTCGGGGACCGGCGCGCGCTCATCAGCCTGCAGTCGATCTCGTCCTACACCGACGTCCACCTGATCTACTACAACATGAAGCACCGGCTGCAGCTCGGCGGAATGCTCTACGACGACCGGGAGTACTTCGTCGGCCTCTCGAGCAGCCCGTCGACGGGATTCATCCAGCGGGACCGGCGCTTCTATCGCGAGACGGGCGCTCTCGGGCTCGCGGCGTACCCGCTCGACCGCTACCATCGGGTCGAGGCGAGCCTGGGCTACGTGTCGCGCTCGATCGACTTCCCGTTCGCCGTCAGCAACATCAACGAGAACAACCAGGTGACGCAGGCGATCATCTTCGCCAACCGCAAGGACGACGACCCGACCGGCTCGCTGACGTTCACGGGAGACAAGACGCTCTACAGCGCCGTCGGCCCCCTCGCCGGGCACCGGTACGCGCTTTCCTATTCCTACACGCCGGACCTGAAGTCGGGAACCGACACGGTGGGCTTCGACCTCAACGGCAATCCGATCACGATCAAGCGCGGGGGGACGCTCACGCAGTCGGTCGCGATCGACTTCCGCCAGTACCTGCGGATCACGAAGCGCTCCGCGATCGCCCTCCGCGCCTTCGGCGTGCGCTCGACGGGGACGATCCCCGACATCTCGTATTTCGGCGGCGTCGACACGCTGCGCGCCTACGATTTCCGCTCGGAGATCGGGACCGAGGTCGCCTTCGGGAACATCGAGTACCGCTTCCCGCTGATCGACCGGATCGTCCTCTTCGGCGGCCTTCCCCTCGAGAACATCCGCGGGAAGGTCTTCGTCGACGTCGGCGCGGCGCATCTCGCCTACGGGAGTCCCTTCCCCTGGCGTTTCTGGAACGGGTCGAGCCACAAGATCACCTACTCCGATCCGATCAACGGGACGACGAACGCGACGTATCAGCCGTACGAGCTCGTCAACGGCAAGGCGGATTACGGATGGGGATTCTCGATCAACCTCCTCGGCCTCGACCTGCACTGGGACTTCGCCAAGCAGTGGACCTTCCGCAAGTCCCTTTCGGGCTTCCGGACCTCGTTCTACATCGGGACCGAGTTCTGATCCGCGGTACAATCGCCGGCGCTTGATCACGCGGGGAAAAGCGAAGAAACGCCTCCGGATACGTGTCGTCGGGCCCTACGGCGGCTCGGCTCCGAACTGCCGGATGACGACGTTTCTCATCAACGGGACGACCGCGCTCGACGCCGGCGCGCTCACGCCCGTCCTCTCGTTGGCGGAGCAGCGCCGGATCGACCGGGTGGTCGTCACGCACGCGCACTTCGACCACGTCGCGACCCTGCCTTTCTTCTTCGAGAACGTCTTCGGCCGGCGCACGCCGATCGAGATCGCCGCCCCGGCTCCCGTGCTCTCGGCGCTGCGGCGGCACCTCTTCAACGACGCGCTCTGGCCCGACTTCACGCGGCTCCCCTCGCGCCGCCGGGCGACGGTCCGCTTCCGTCCGATCGGTCCGGGAAAGGAGTACCGCGCCGCCGGGCTCTCGTTCCGGCCGGTGAAGGTCAACCACATCGTCCCGACGTTCGGCTACCTCGTGTCGGCCGACTCCGGCTCCGTGCTCTTCTCCGGAGACACCGGGCCCACCGCCGCGCTCTGGAAGGCCGCCGATTCGGCCGACGACCTCAAGGCGATCTTTCTCGAGGTCTCGTTCTCGAACGCCCAGGAGGCGGTGGCCCGCGTTTCGAAGCACATGATCCCGCGGTATCTCAAAGCCGAGCTCGCCAAGACCGCGCAGGACGTGCCGGTCTACCTGTACCACATGAAGCCGCCGTCGGCCGCCGCGATCCGGCGCGAGGTGAAGGCGCTGAAGATGCCGCGGCTGCGGTTCCTCGAAGAGGGCCAGATCCTGCGGTTCTAGAAATCCGAAACCCGAAACCCGAAATCCGAAGCACCCGATCCGAAACTCGAAATCCGAAACCCGAAACTTCGAAACTCGAAACGAGGAACTCGAAACAAGCACGAATATCGAAACCGGAAATTCGAAACCGGGCTGCGAGTCTCGGTCATTGGAATTTAGATTTTCCGGTTTGTTTCGGATTTGGTGCTTCGGATTTCGAATTTCGCCCAGAGCCGGCTAAGTGCCAGGAGGTCCATCGCGAGTATCCCCGCGATCCTCCCGCGCCCCATGTCGTTGCTCAGGAACTCTTCCCGCGCGTCGGGGAGATCGGCGAATCGGACGAGGCGCGGCGCGCCCGCGCTCCGTTCGAGCGCGAACCCCGTTTCGGCGAGTCCGCTCGACCGGCGCGCGAGGATGACGTCCTCGGGCCCGACCTCGACCTCCTCGACGAGGGGGGCGCCGGATTCGGGCCGGATCACCGCCCGCCACCGGCCGTCGCCCGTGCGCTCGACATCCGCCTCTCCGAGCCCCGTCAGGAACCGGCGGTAGCCCTCGGGGGTCGCGAGCGCGGCGAACCGGCGCTCGGCTTGCGCGTCCTCGGCATACGCTTCGATTCGCGCGGCCGCCCGCTCGGGACCCGGATCTCCCGCGATCGCGAAGGCGCGCGCGAGGACCGCGCGGTCGATCCCGAAAAGCTCCGACAGCTTTTCGGCGCGTCCCGCGAGCAGAGGAATGCGGGCGCGGGAGTACGCGTCGGTGACGTCGACCGCGCCGCGGAAGTAGCGCAGGACCCGGTGCGCGTCCGGGCGGCGCAGCACGACTTCCTTCAGGAACAGGGAGGTCTTCGAGAACGTCTTCTCCCACGCGGCGCGGAACTCGTCCTCCGAAGCCGGATCGAACGAGAAGTCGATCACCCGTCCGTATTCGGGGCCCGAGACGAACCGGAGCACGGCCGAGCCGCCGGACACTTCGAACTCGCACGATCCGGTCGGCGTGTCGAAGGCGGACGTCTCGAGCGGGATCAGCCGGGGAAGCGGATAGCCGGGATCGGCGAGCCAGGTTCGCCCATCGAGCTCGTACAGGGCGGAGGCGTGGTTTCGCGGCCCCATGATCCCGCCCAGGATCTTCGCCGGCCGGAATCCGAGCGCCTCCGAGAGCGCGGCGAACGCCGCGACACGCGCAAAACAGGTGCCTCCCGTTCCGGACTCGAGGTGGTCGGCCCAGAAGACTTCCGGGAGGCGCGGCTTTTCGGCGATCCCCACGACGCCGGCGTTTCGCACGATCTTCGACGCCGATTCGAACGGGACGGTCCGGTTGAACGCGTCGAAGAGATCCGAGAGATACCGGACGTCCGGAAGGCGCCGGGCGAGACCGAGCGCCTCGAGCACCTCGTCGGCGTTCATCCGGCGAAGATCCGTCGGTGGAGCGACGGCTCGTCGGAGAGCTCCGGGTGGAACGTCGCGCCGTAGACGTTTTCCCTCCTGACCAGGACGGGATCCTCACCTTCCCGGGCGAGGACCTCGACGCCCGGTCCGACGCGCGCGATCTTCGGCGCCCGGATGAAGACCGCCTCGATCGCGGCGCCATCCTCGCCGGTCGCGGTCCCCACGAACGAATCGAGCTGGCGGCCATAGGCATTCCGCACGACGTCCACGTCGAGCACGCCGAGCGACGGCTGCGGAGGGTTCTCGACCCGGGAGGCGAGCAGGATGAGCCCCGCGCAGGTCGCGAGCACGGGCTTTCCGCTTTCGGCGAACTCGGTGAGGGCCTCGCGCCATCCGGGCTCGCGCTCGAAGAATTTCAGGTACGTCGTCGATTCACCGCCCGGAAGCACGAGGCCGGAGACGGACGCGAGCTCCTCCGGCCGGCGGATCTCGCGGCTCTCGACCCCGGCGCGAGCCAGGGCGTCCGCGTGGCGCGCGAAATCTCCCTGAATCGCCAGCACGCCGACGGGCGCCGCTTTCGCGGCGCTCCGCCACCCCTCCCCACGTGGGGAGGGGACGGGGGTAGGGTGCGCGAGGCGCTCGCGCCTCGCGCCTACCATCCGCGGGTCTGCAGCCGCTCCGATTCCGGAAGCGCGGCCGCGTCGAGGCCTTTCATCGCCTCGCCGAGCTCGGCCGAAGCCTCGATGAGCGCGTCGGCGTCCTTCCAGTGGGTCGTCGCCTTCACGATCGCCGCCGCGCGGACGGCCGGGTCGGACGACTTGAAGATCCCCGAGCCCACGAAAACCGCCTCCGCGCCGAGCATCATGCACAGCGCCGCGTCCGCCGGAGTCGCGATGCCGCCGGCGGCGAAGTTGGGCACCGGCAGGGTTCCCTTCTGCGCGACCTCGAGCACGAGCTCGAACGGCGCGCCCAGACGCTTGGCTTCCGACATCAGCTCGTCGCGCGTGAGCATGGTGAGCATCTTCATCTCGCGGTTGACCTGCCGGAGATGCTTGACGGCGTGGACGATGTCGCCCGTCCCCGCCTCCCCTTTCGTCCGGATCATCGCGGCGCCTTCGCCGATCCGGCGCAGCGCCTCGCCGAGGTTGCGGCACCCGCAGACGAACGGCACGCGGAAGTCGTGTTTGTAGACGTGGTTCTCCTCGTCGGCGGGAGTGAGGACTTCCGACTCGTCGATGAAATCCACCTTCAGGGCCTCCAGGATCCGGGCTTCGGCGATGTGGCCGATGCGGCATTTCGCCATGACCGGGATCGAGACGGCCTGCTGGATCTCCCGAACCTTCGACACCGGCGACATCCGCGCGACCCCGCCTTCCTTGCGGATGTCGGCGGGGACGCGCTCGAGCGCCATCACGGCGACGGCGCCCGCGTCTTCGGCGATTCGCGCCTGTTCCGCGTTGACGACGTCCATGATGACGCCGCCCTTCAACATCTCGGCGAGCCCCACCTTCAACCGGAAATCTTCCTTGGTCTCCATGTCCTTCTCTCCTCAGATCGTCGGAATCGCGACCGGCCCCGCCGGACGGGATTCCCGTTGCCACAACGCCCGCGCGAGACGCGCGACGCCCTCGAGAATGGCCTCCGCCGGAACGCGGGAGACCGAAAGCCGAATCGCCGCGACGTCGCGGCCCAGCGGATCGAAATCGATTCCGGGGGAAACCGCCACCCCGTTCTCGCGCGCGCGGCGCGCCGCCTCCCGGCCGCTCGTCCCGGCCGGAAGGAGCAGCCAGAAGAGCGACTGCCCGGGCGTGCCGCCGAGATACGGGATCTCCGGGAGCACGCGCGCGAGCGCCGCGGCGAGAGCGCGCCGACGCGCTTGCGTCTCTTCCGCCCGGCGCGCGCGAACTTCGCGGTCCGCTCCCTCGGCCAGGAATGCGCGCACGGCCGCCTGGATCGGAAGCGGCGTCTGGAGGTCGGTCGCCTGCTTGGCGAGCGCGACCGCCCGCACGATGCGGCGGTCGGCGGCGATCCACCCGAGCCGGAACCCGGGAACGAGCTCCTTCGAGAACGAGCCGAGGGTCGCGACGCGTTCCGGCTCGGCCGCGGAAAGCGACGGCAGCCCCGAGGTCGGCGCGTCGTACCCGTCCTCGACGATCACCGCCCCGGTCGCGCGGGCCGCTTCGAGGAAACGGCGTCGGCCCTCCGCGTCCATCGTGACCCCGGTCGGATTGTGCCGCTCGGGCATGACGTAGACGAGCTTGACCGAGCGGCCCGACAGCGCCGAGAGGTCGCGGCGGGCGCCGTCGACGGGGAGCTCGGCGACGCGGGCGCCGTAGAACCGCAGGAGCGGGATGATCCCGGGATAGGTCGGCGACTCGACGGCCACCAGGTCGCCCGGGTCGACGAACGCCTTGAAGAGGAGGTCGAGCCCCTGCTGGGCCCCGGACGTGACGAGCACGTTCTCGTCCGTCCAGGGCGCTCCCGTCGTCTCCGCCAAACGCCGCGCGATCTCCGCGCGGAGCTCCGGAAGGCCGTGGGGATCCGCGTACTGCCACAGCTCGCGGTTTCGGCGCCCCGTCTCGGCGAGGAGCTCGGCGAAACGGTCGTACGGGAAGTAGCGGTCGTCGGGGGCCAGGCGGGAAAAGTCGGCGACGATCGGCTCGCGGGAGGGGGAACCATCCGATTCCGAGACTCTTTGGATCGCCGAGGAGAACGAGGGCTCCCATCGACCGACGCCCTCCCTCTCCGTCGCGACGACCGTGATTCCGCTCCCCACGCGCGCGCGAAGGGCGCCCTCCTGCTCGAGGGCCCGGATCGCCTTCAGCAGCACCCCCCGGTTGACGCCAAGTCTCTCGGCGAGCTCCCGGGTGGCCGGAAGGCGATCGCCGTCCCGCAGGGTCCCCCGGGCGATCAACGCGCGAATCTGATCCGCCACCTGCTCGGGAAGGGGGCGTAAATCGGCCGGCTGAACCGGCGTGTAGAGGTCGTGAACCAATTGGCTCATTAGCGAGCCAATTTACAGCCGTGCGACTTCCATGTCAAGGGGCGATATGGGGATCGAAGAGTCTCGTGCAGCCGACGTTCACGCCCCATGCTTGCGGAGGGCATCATCGAGGTCGCGGGCGTAGAGCAGGTCGAAGTCCCGGGTGTTCCCCTTTCGCTTCTCGAGGGCGGCCCGGACCGTTTCCTCGATCTGTTCGAGCTCCCTGGCGGTCTCGGCGACCTCGCGGGCGAGCGCCCGGCGGAGCGTCTC
>DATFVB010000189.1 GCA_035260525.1 Thermoanaerobaculia bacterium | reverse complement strand
CATCGAGCGAATACGGGCGGGTGCCGGCCCGCGCCGCCGTCGCCGTACGCTCACCGGTACGACTCGGGACATCGCGGGCCGACCCCCATCCCGTCTCGCTCGCGCCTCGCCGTGCCTCATCGTCCATCGTCGCGCTCTTGCAAGCTCGATGATTCATGCCGGCCACCAGGCTCGTGGCGCTCTCCTTGCAGAGGCGTTTCGCGAGGAGATACCCGCATGGCAGACAAACCGAATCGACTGAGCCTTCTGTTCGAGAGCTTCGCGCGGGCGGTCACGCGATTCACGGGAAGCACCCTCGCCTTCATCGTCGCGGCGGCGATCATCATCGTGTGGGGCGCGACGGGGCCGCTCTTCCGTTACTCCGATACCTGGCAGCTCGTCATCAACACCGGCACGACGATCGTCACGTTCCTGATGGTCTTCCTGATCCAGCGCTCGCAGAACAACGACTCCCGCGCGGTCCATCTCAAGTTGAACGAGATCGTCGCCGCCCTCGAAGGAGCGAGCAGCCGGCTCGTCAACGTGGAGGACTTGAGCGAGGACGAGCTCAAGGTGCTGCATCACTATTATCAGCGCATCGCGGAGCTCGCCAAGTCGGATTCGAACCTGAAGGAATCGCATTCGATCGAGGAGGCGGCGGCCCGCCACGAAGCGCGAATGTCTGCCCGCGGAAAGAAGGCCGCCCTCAAGTAGAACGGCGCCGGCGGAGGCCGAGTGTGGCGGCCGCCAGCGCCGCGGCGAGGGCCGTCGCTCCGGCGACGGCGAGCGCCGTCCCGAGCCGCGGGGGCGCATACGAGAGCGTGATGCGGTGCCGCCCGGGCCGCGCCGCGACGGCGAGGAACGGGCCGTTCGCCCGGCCGACCGGTAGCGGTCCGCGTTCGTCGCGCGCGCGCCACCCGCCGTCCTGGACCTCGCTCGCGACGACGACACGGGATGCCCGTCCGGGCACGTCGGCGGTGAACGAAATCTCGTTTCCGCCCTCGCGGATCCCGGAAACCGGAACCGTCTCGCCGCCGACGGCCGCGGGGAGCGGCGCGTCCCCGTCGGAAACGACGAGCGCCTTCTTCGCGCCGTAACCCTCCCCCAGGATGTCGGAGGGCTGCCGTCCGAACGCGGCGAAGGCGTTTTCGGGATGCCCCGCCGGAACGCTTCCGGTGACGACGACCGTTTCCGGCGCCCACACTCTCGCGAGGGCGGCGGAGTTGCGATACACGATCCCGTCTGCTCCGGAATACGCCGGCCGCCACCGCGGGCCGGGCGCCGCGGCGCCCGGCGGACCCACGAGGTACTCGACGTTGAGCCAGTCGAGGGCGGCGGCATCCGGATGCTTCAGGGCCTTGAAGTAATCGGCCGGCGGATAACCCGCCGCGGCATCGAGGAAGGAGACGTAGTCGAAGCGTTCCAGCGGGTCGTGGGTGCGAATGTCCTCGGTTCCGGCGAAGACGTTCGAGTTCGGAAAGAGGCATACATCCATGCCGGCGGTCCGGAACGATCCGGGCCGGCCGCGCAGAAACGCGACGAGCGGCGTCTCGGGGAACACCGCGGACGAGCGCCCGAAACGGTCGAGAGGGCGTGCGATCGCGAAGAGCTCCGCGACGGTGGCGGCGGCGAGCACCGCGAAGGCGATGCCCGTCCGGGCGTCGGCGCGCGTCCGACGCCGCGCGGCGGCGATTCCCGCTCCGCCGATTGCGGCGAGAAGGACGAAGAGCGACCCGAAGGCGATCGCCTGGGCGCGATAGGCGCCGATCGCCACGTAGGCGCTCCGGTAGCGGAGGAAGACGGCGGCGCCGAGAAGGGCGAAGGCGGCGGCCGCGGCGGTCAGCGCGAGCGCTCTCCGCGGGTCCGCGGAGACGTCGCGGCGCCAGCGATCGAACTCGAAGGCGGCGATCGTCGCGACGCAGAGGGGGAGCCACCCCTGGAAGCGGAGGGGGAGCATCATGCCGAGCCCCGGAATGCGCGCGAGAACCTCGACCGCCGGCCATGTCCACGTCGCGGCGGCGACGGCTCCCGCGGCCATCGCCGCGAGCGCGAACGTTTCTCGCCGCCGGCGGGACCCCGGCCGGAGCGTCATCAGCACGAGCACCCACGCGGCCGCGCCGGCGTAGCCGGAGGACACTTCCGGGAACGCGTATCCGACCCGCGGAAACATCGGCGCGCGGAACGAGTCGCCGTAGGCCAGCGGAAAGAGCGGAACGAGGAACCCGGGCTTCCAGCGCGGCGCATGCGGCGCCCACGAAGCCGCCGCGACGGCGCCGCTCATCCGGCCCGCGTTCACCCGCCGGTTCGACGCCTGGATCGCCGCCACCTGCGGAAGGAGGATCGGCGCGGAGAGCCCGATCGCGACGACCGCGGCGAGCGCGGCTCCCGCGACGACCGCGCGGGGTGAAGTCCAGGCGCGGAAGACGAGACGGAAGAGCGTCCAGACGAGGGCGAACGAGGCGCCGACCGCCGCGCTCTCGGGATGGCCTCCGGCCGCCCAGGCGACGAGGACCGCCGCGAGCAGGACGGCCGATCGGATGCGCCCGCGCGGATCGTCCATCCGTTCGAGGAGGAAGAGCGCCCAGGGCCAGAGCGCGACGACGGACGCGAACGGCCACGGCAGCCAGACGGTGATCAGGAGCGAGAAGCCGAACGCGACCGCGCCGAGGAACGCCGCGGCCCGGGAAACGCGGAGCTCCGAGAGCCACAGCCACGCGCCCGAGAGCGCCGCGAGGAGGCGCAGCGCTTCGGCGAGCGTGAACGAACGCCCGAGCGGCAGGGGGAGACCCGCGAGGGTGAAGGGAGAGAACGCGGCGGACTGGCCGTTCCCCGCGAGGGGGGTTCCGCAGCCGTTCCACCGGTCGAGCCACGGGACCGTGCCGGACTTCCACGCGAGGCGCACCGCCCGGGTCCACGGGGCGATCTGGAGGGCGATGTCGTTCAAGTTCGGATTTCGACGAGGATCCGGATCTCCGAACGGGGCGGGAAGCGACGTCCACGGAGGGATCAGCCGCACGTCCTGCACCGGGATCGCCGTCCGGTCCGACACGAATCCCGGAAGGAGATAGGCGACGGGCAGGAGGACGAAAGCGGCGAAGACCGTCCTCGGAATGGGCCGCCGGACGAAGCGCGCGGCCGCCGCGGCGAGCCCCGCGCCGGCGCCGTAGAGGAGCCAGAGGAGCAGCGTCAAGATGCGCGGAGTCTACAGGACGCCTCGCCGTGCACGACCCTTGCAAGGGATCCGGCATCATGAACGAACGGCCCATTTCCCGAAAGATCCTGATCGTCGAGGACGATTCCCGTCTCCGGGGCGGCCTCGGGGAGCTCCTCCGGCAGAACGGCTACGAGGTCGTCGCCGCGGCGACCGGGGAGCAGGCGATGTCGCATCTGCGATCCGACCGGCGGACGGACCTGATCGTGCTGGACCTGCGGATGCCCGGGATGAACGGGTGGCAGTTCCGCTCGGAGCAGCGCCGCGACACCGCGCTGGCTTCGATCCCGGTGATTGTCGCGACCGCGGACTGGAACGCGGAATCGGAGGCGCAGACGCTCGGGGCCGTGTGCTGTCTCAAGAAGCCGTACACGCCGAGGCAGCTCGTGGAGTCGATTCGCCGCTTCGCGGCATGAAGAAGGGTTAGCCGGCGCGGCGATGCATCGGTCGCGGGAGCTGGCTCGGGGGGACGGGAGGCGCGTGGCGGCTCCCGCGGCTCGTCGAATCTCCCTCATCCGGCCTACGGCCGCGACCTTCTCCCGGCGGGAGAAATCGCGCGGAGACGTCGCTTCGCGACGCAGCCTTGTGTCGACTCGGCCGCGGAGCCGTCACCCCCTCGCCGGCGCTCCCGCTCCCGCGGCGCAAGTCGTCTCGGCGAGCGTTGCGCGAGACTTCGTCGCGCCGCGAAGGGGCTCCGGGTCCCGTGTCCGACCATCCCCGTTCGGTGCCTGGCCGACAGTGACATCGCGTCCGGTAGCCGCCTCGCCGCGCTTTAGAGTTTGCGCGGGACGCAATCCGGGCGCTTTGAACGGCTGAACTCAGAACAGGCGCGCTGTTTTCTTTCCGGGGGCGACGGCCCCTTCGTGCCGCAGGAGCCATTCCTTTCGATCCAACCGGCCGGCGTAGCCGCGAAGAGCCCCGTCGCTCCCGATCACCCGGTGGCAGGGAACGACGATCGGGATCGGGTTGACGCGGTTCGCGCTTCCGACGGCGCGGACCGCGCGCGGACGTCCGATCGCGCGGGCGATCTCGCCGTACGAGCGGGTCTCGCCCGCGGGGATGGTTCGCAGGCAGTCCCACACCCGCCGCTGGAATTGCGTGCCGCCGGGATCGAGTGGAATCCCCTCGAAATCCTCCCGTGCTCCCGAGAAATAGCGATCGAGCGCGCGGCGAATCCGGTCGAGGAGCGCCTTCCGGGCCGCGCTCGGCGCGACGCGGGGCCGTTCGGCGCGCGTTCGATTCGCGACCGCGTCCGGAAAGGAGATTCGGCACAGGCCGTCGTCGCTCGCCGCGACGCACAGCGGTCCGAGGGGAGAGTCGATCTTCATTTCCGTGATTTCCATGAGTTCCTTCCTTCCTTTCCGGCGGCTCGCCGCCAGAGATAGAACGCCGCGTAGGCGCGCCACGGGCGCCACGCGGCCGAACGCTCTTCGACGGCGGAGGCGGGAAGAGTCGTTCCGGGGACGACCAGTCGCCGGAGCCAGAGGTCGCCGGCGGGGAACGCGTCCGGTTCCGACAGCGCGCGCATCGCGACGTAATGGGCCGTCCACGGGCCGAGCCCGGGAATCGCCGTCAGCCGCGCGACGAACGCCTCGACGTCCTTCGCCCCCTGGCCGTCGATCTCGCCGCGCGCGAACGCTCCGGCGAGCGCCCGCAAGGCGGCCGCGCGCTTTCCGGGGATCCCGATCCGCGCGATGTCCGCTCGGGCGACGTCGCCGGGACGCGGGAAGAGGTGCGTCACTCCCGCCTCGGGCGTGGAAAGGGGCTCCCCCAGCTCGCGGACGAGGCGGCCGGCGAGCGTCGTCGCGGCGGCGATCGTCACCTGCTGGCCGAGAACGGCGCGGACCGCGATCTCGAAAGGGTCCCAGCATCCCGGCACCCGGATCCCGGGCGCCCGCCGCACGTCGGGCGCGAGCTCGGGGTCGCGAGCGAGATCGCGGGCGATCGTCGCGACGTCGGCGTCGACGTCGAAGAGTCTCCTCGCGCGCGCGGAGATCGCGAGGAGCTCCGGCGCGCCGATGGCCGGAACCTTGAGCTCGAGCGCGTTCTCGCCGGGGGCTGGCCCGATTTCGAGGATGCCCGGACTCCCTCCGTCCGTGAACGACCGCCGATAGCGTCCTCCTTCGAAGGACTCGACCCCCGGGATCGCGCGCGCCGAAAGGAACTCCGCGAGATCGTTCCAGCGGTAGGGAGGCTGGTACGGGAGCCGCAGCGAGAGCTCGCGGGCCGCTGCCGGACGCTCGGGGCTCGTTTTGCGGTATTCCGCGGGAGTGCAGTCGAACGCTTCGCGAAACGCCTCGTTGAAGCGGCGGATGCTGCGAAATCCCGCGGAAAACGCGACGGAGGCGACCGGCAGGTCGGTTTCCCGGAGGAGGTTGCGGGCGAAGTGAACGCGGCGGGTGGCCGCGATCTCCGCCGGAGACGCGCCGAGCTCGTGGCGGAAGAGCCGGCGCAGGTGCCGCTCTCCGACTCCGAGCCGGCCCGAAAGCGCGTCGACGGGCCGCTCGTCGAGGATGCCGTCGGAGATGAGACGGAGCGCGCGGGCGACGGTCGCCGACGTCCCGGCCCACGCGGGCGTCCCCGGCGCGGCGTCCGGCCGGCAGCGGCGGCAGGCCCGGAAGCCTTCTCGTTCGGCGGCCGCGGCGCACGGGAAGAATCGCACGTTCTCGCGGCGCGGCGTCCTCGCGGGACAGACGGGACGGCAGTAGATGCCGGTCGTCGTCACGGCCGTGAAGAACCGCCCGTCGAACCGGGAGTCGCG
>DATFVB010000188.1 GCA_035260525.1 Thermoanaerobaculia bacterium | reverse complement strand
CCGGGTGTCGGATACCTCGGAGTAGCTTCGAATATCCATTCCAAGTCGATTATAGGCATAGTTCAGGCAGCAAGCGGCAAATCCATCGAGGTCGCCTCTGCCGAGTTGAAGCGATCACGTTCCGTGTCGCTTAACTCGGCGGAGTGCCGCAACCGGCCAGCAGCAAATGTGCCCCGGTGAGCCTTGGGCCGGGCCCTCACCCGGCGCCGCGGAGTTCTTGGACTTTCCCTCCCTGGTGACGACCGCGGCCCGGCGCCGCTTCCGGAGATCGAGCCGGTCGCCGACGAGATCCCGGCCGGTGCGCTTTCGACTCCTGCGTGACAGTGCCGCCCGTCGCCGAGTTAAGCGGCGCGGAACGCGACCGCTTCAACTCGGCGACGCCGGAGATCGAGCGGCGCGCCAGGTCCTAAAGCGAGAACAGCGACGACGACATTCGCCGTCTTCAACTCGGCGACGCCGGAGATCGAGCGGTGCGCCGAAACCTACGACAGGACGACGATGACCACTCTCCGGTTCTTGGACCGCCCCGTCTTCGTCTTGTTCGACTCGACGGGCTGGGTCTCGCCGTAAGAGATCGTGCTCATCCGGTTGAGGGCGACCCCCTTCTGGTTGAGGTAGAGGCGCACGGCATCGGCGCGCTCCTGCCCGAGCCGCATGTTGTATTCGGGCGAGCCCGTGGAATCGGTGTGCCCCTGGATCTCGAGATACACGTTCTTGTCGTCGTTCTTCATCTTCTCGACGAACTCGTCGAGCTGCTGGCGCGCTTCGTCCGAGAGCTCGTGTCCGTTGACGGGAAAGTGAGCCGTGTCGTCGGAAAGGACCACCGCGTAGTTGAATTTTCCCTGGGCGAGCTTGCCCGCCTCGGAGGCGCGGGCGAGGGCGTCCTGGGTCGACTTGTCGAGCCGGGTGAGGCGCTGCTCGTGCTCGTTGACCTTCGTCTGCGTTTGCTCGACCTGCGATTCGACGTCCGAGATGTGCTTTTCCGACTTCGCGCTGCTCTTCTCGACCTCTCCGGAAACGTACTTCTTCGTGGCGCACCCGGGGAGAATCGCCAGCGCTGCGGCGACGCCCAGGCAAGCTCCCCCGACTCGCAATCCCTTCATTCTTTTCCTCCTTCAATTCCCGGGGCCGTCCGCCCGCAAGGCGCGCCGAGAGAGCGCAAACAGAGCGGACGCCCGGACCTTCGGATCATAGCGTGGAACCACGCGCACCGCAGGATGCGGCGCTCGGGGGGAAAAAAAGAGAGGGGGGCCGCGCCGCCCCCCTCGTCGAAAAAATTCCGGACCGCCCCGAGGTCGTACGGCTATCAGCTCAGGACGATGATGACGACCCGGCGATTCTTCGCGCGTCCCGCCCGCGTCCTGTTGGATTCCACGGGCTGCGTTTCGCCGTAGGAGATCGTCGCCATTCGGTTGAGCGCCACTCCCTTTTGGTTGAGATAGAGCCGGACGGCCTCGGCGCGTTCCTCGCCGAGCTTCATGTTGTAGTCGGGGCCACCGGTCGCATCGGTGTGGCCCTGGATCTCGAGATAGACGTTCTTGTTCTCGGTTTTGAGGTGATCGACGAACTCGTCGAGCTGCTGCCTGGCCTCCGCGGAGAGCTCGTGCCGGTTCAGCGGAAAGTGCGAGTTGTCGTCCGAAAGCACGACCGAGTAGTTGAACTTGCCTTCGGCGAGCTTGCCCGCCTCGTTGGCGCGATCCAGCGCGTCCTTGGTCGCCTTGTCGAGCTCCGTGATGCGCTGTTCGTGCTGGCCGACTCTCGACTGGGTCTGCTCGACCTGGCTCTCGACGTCCGCGATGTGCTTCTCGGCGGCCGCGCTGCTTTTCTCGACTTCTCCCGAGACGTATTTCTTGGTGGCGCAGGCCGGGAGAAGCGCCAGCGCCGCGGCGGCTCCCAGCCCCACGCTCCAGGATCGAAGGTTGGACATCTCTTTTCCTCCTTGTTTCTTTCCGCGGAATGCGGACGTCAACGGTTGACGGTCAGCGGTATGGGGGCGGTCCCTCGGTAGCCGCGGCGCGCTCGGACGACCCGGGTGCCGCCTCCTTTGACCGTGACCACGATCGGCCAGTATCTTACGTCTCCTTCGCCCGACGGCTGAAAACCCAGCACGTACTGGCGCCGGAGCTCCCCGTCGATCGCGTTGGCGATCGGCCGGAGATCTTCGTCGCCCGAAACCAGGAACATCCGCCCTCCCGAGGCCTGCGCCAGGAGGTCGAGGGCGGACAACGACAATTCCTTGCGTTCCTCCTCGTTCAGCACGGTGTACGAAGCATTTTTCATGCCGATCGCGTACACCGGAACGCTCTCGTTCTGCATGACGCGCTCGATGTCCTTCGTCGTCAGCTGGCTCGCGTTGTCCACGCCGTCGGTGAAGAGCAGGATCGCCTTCTTCGTGTTCCCCCCCGCGAGCAGCTCGTTGCTCGTCTGGATGACGGCGTCGTACAGGGCGGTCTTCCCCACCGGCTTCAGGAAAAGGAGCTGGCGCAGGAGCGCCGAAGGGTCCCGGTCGAAATTCGCGACGACCCGGACCTCCTCCTCGGAAAACGTAAAGAGGGCGAAGTCGTCTCCGGGCTGCCGCAGCCCCACGAGGCGCTGGATCATCTCGCGGGCGCGGTCGAGCTTGTCGGCGATCTTCATCGACCCCGAGACGTCCAGCAGGATCGCGAACGAGACGGGCGCCCGGTCGCTCTTCTCGAACGAACCGATCGCGACGGGCTTGCCGTCGACCCAGACGTGGAAGTCCTCCTCCCGGAGCGTGTCCACGAATCCCCCCTTGCGGTCGCGCACGACGACGGGGAGCTGGACGTATTCGGTGCCGGCGGTCGCGGTGAAATGCCCGACCGGCGCGTCCTGCGCGGGGCGCGCTCGAGCGGCGCCGGCGAGGAGCGCCAGGGCGCTCAGGAGGACCGACAGATTCCGGGAAGACACGGGTGGTGGCCGGCGCCTTACAGGAGCTCGCTTTCGGCGAAGAAGAACCCGATCTCCCGCGCGGCGTTGTCGGGCGAGTCGGAGCCGTGGATCGCGTTGCGCTCGATGTCGGTCCCGTAGAGGCTGCGGACCGTGCCCGCCTCGGCCTTCTTGGAGTCGGTCGCGCCCATCGTCGCGCGCAGCCGCGCGACGGCGTCGTCGCGCTCGAGAGCGACGACCCACACCGGCCCCTCGGTCATGAACCGGACGAGCCCGTCGTAGAAGGGCCGGTCCTTGTGCACGGCGTAGAACGCCCGGGCCTGCGAAGGCGTGAGCGTCGTCTTCTTCCCGCCGAGAAGCCGGAAGCCTTCCCTCTCCAGGTGCGCCAGGATCGCGCCGGCGCTGCCCGCCTTCACCGCGTCCGGCTTGATGATCGTCAGGGTACGTTGCGGCACGCTTCGCTCCTTTTCCGCCGCGACTGTACCGTCCGGTTCCGAAAATGACAATAGCGCGTCTTCGAAATCGCCGGCTGCCGGTCCCCGCCGCGAAGTGGAGGACAATTGCCCGCATGCCGCCCCCTGCCGCACGCCGCGCGCTCGTGAACGGCGCGGTCGCCTTCGTCTTCGCTACCGGGGTTCTCGCGGGCGTCGCCGCGTTCTCCCGCGAAATCCGAAGCGATCGGCGCGGAGCGCCGTCGACGACGTTTCCGCCCGAAATGGACCGGTTTCGGCGAAGCGTTCTCGCCTCGTTGCCGCCGGGCGCCGGCGTCGTGTTCCTGGATTCGGGAGACGATCCGTGGGTCGAAGTGCTCGTCGAGCGCGCACTCTTCCCCCATCCCGTCTGGACCGTTTTCGGGCCGCCGGAAGAAATCGACGCCTCGCTTCGGCGGCTGATGGCCCGGACTCGCCTGCGCTTCGCGATCGTGGCCGGCCCCGTCCCAACGAGCGCCCGCCTGCGCCGCGCGCGGCCGCTGCCCCGGCTGTCCGGCTTCTCGAGCCCGTTCCTCTTCGGAGAGCTCGAACGGTGAGCGGATTCCCGGACGCGGCGATCGCCGCGGCGCTCGCGCTTCTCTTCGCCGCCGCCGGGAACGCGATCCTGGGCCGCCGCCCGGCGGGGATCGGGGAGTGGAACGAATCGTTCCTCGTCGGGGCGGGTGCGGCGAGCGCCGCGCTCGTGCCCCTGAGCATTTTTCTCGGACATCGGGCGCTCCTGGCCGCCCTGGCGGTCGTCCTCGCCGCCGCGGGGGCGAGCGTGCTTCTTCCGCGGAAGGCGCAACGCGAGCATCGCCCGCAGGTTCCCCGGCCCAGGGATCCGTGGACGCCGGTCTTCTTCGCGCTCGCCGCCGCCGCCGTACTCCTCTTCACGGCGCTCGACCTCCGAGTGGCGTATCGATGGGATGGGCTGGCGATCTGGGCCGCCAGGGCGCAGCTCCTCCACCACGACGGCAGCCTGTTCGGCACGATCCCTCCTCCCGGCAGCTATCTGCGGAGCAAGCTCCGGTATCCGCCGCTCCTGCCGCTCGCCGAGGCGCTGGTCGCGACGATCCGGGGGAAATGGGACTTCGACGCCCTCAAGCCGATCTTTCCGCTCTTCTTCCTTTCGCTCCTCATCGGGACCGCGCGGGCCGCGAGGACCTTCGGATCACGCGCCGCAGCGCTGGGGGCCGCCGCGCTCGTCGGGCTGCTTCCCGCCGTCTCCACGGGCACGAACCTCGGCGGCTACGCGGATCTTCCCGAGGCCGCGGTCGTGGCCGCCGCCGCGGCCGCGTGTCTCCGGGAGTCTCCGGCGACGCTCTCCTGGCGTTCGCCGGCGCCCTGGCTCCTGGGAGCGCTCCTCATGGTGAAACGGGAGGGGATCATTCCGCTCGCGGTCCTGGCGATGGTCCTCCTGGCGGCGGGTCTCGCGCGCCCCGCGATCCGGCCTCGCCGCGCGTGGAGCGCGCTCGCGCCGCCCGCGCTCTTTCTCGCGATCCGCGCCGCGCACCTGCTCCGGCTGAAGATCCCGGGGCCGAAGCGTTTCCCCCTCTTCTCGCAGCCCGCGACGGCCGTCGCGGAAAGGATCGGGCTCGTCGCGGCCAACGCGGCCCGGTGGCTCCTCGCTCCCGACCTCTGGGGAGTGCTGTGGCCGGCGACCTTCGCCGCGGCGGCGATCCTCGTCGTGCGGGGAGGGGGAAAAGAGCGCGCCCTCGCGGCGATCGCTCTGCTCTGCGTCGGGGCCGACGCGGCGCCGTTTCTGGTGACCGCGTGGCCGATTCCGCTCCACGTCGAGCAGGCCTACTCGCGACTGCTCGAGCAGGTGTCGCCGCTCGCCGTGATCGTGCTCGTCGCGGCGCGCGAGCGCGCGAAGGAGTGGGCGAGCGGAGGCGCGCCGGGCTAGCGGAGGCGAGCCTGCATGGTCCGGCCGAGCTCGGCCGGGCTCTTGACGACCGATATCCCCGCGCCCTCGAGCGCCTTCATCTTGTCGGCCGCCGTGCCGCGGCCGCCGGAGATGATCGCGCCCGCGTGGCCCATGCGCCGCCCCGGGGGGGCCGTCTGCCCCGCGATGAACGCGACGACCGGCTTGTGGCCGAGATTTCCGGCGATCCAGCAGGCGGCTTCCTCTTCGGCCATCCCGCCGATCTCGCCGATCAGGATCACGGCGTCGGTGTCCGGGTCGTCGCGGAAAGCGGTGAGCACGTCGATGAAGTTCGTTCCGTTGACGGGATCGCCGCCGATCCCGACGCACGTCGACTGTCCGAGGCCGAGCCGGGTGAGCTGGTAGACCGCCTCGTACGTGAGGGTCCCGGAGCGGGAGATCACTCCCACCCGTCCCGGGTGATGGATCCGTCCCGGCATGATCCCGATCTTGCACTGGCCCGGCGTGATGATGCCGGGGCAGTTCGGGCCGATCAGCCGCACCGGCCGGCCCCCCTCCGATTTCGACTCCGCGAGAAAGTCCTTCACGCGGATCATGTCGTTGACCGGGATTCCCTCGGTGATGCAGACGACGAGCGCCACCCCCGCCGCGGCGGCCTCGACGATCGCGTCGCCGGCAAACGGCGGCGGGACGAAGATCATGGAGGCGTTCGCGCCCGTCGCGGCGACCGCCTGCTCGACCGTGTCGAAGACGGGGATCCCTTCGTGGACCGTCCCCCCCTTGCCCGGCGTCACGCCGGCGACGACCTGCGTTCCGTACTCGCGGCAGGCGAGCGCGTGGAACGAGCCTTCCCGGCCCGTCAGGCCCTGGACGAGGAGCTTCGTGTCGCGGCCGACCCAGATCGCCATTACGCCCTCCCGCCCGCGCGGCTCATGCCGCGACCACCTTCGTGACTTTTTCCGCGGCGTCGGCGAGGTCCTCGGCCGGGGTGATCTTGAGGTTCGACTCCCGCAGGATGCGCTTGCCCTCGTCCACGTTCGTCCCCTCGAGCCGGACGACGACCGGGATCTGCAGTCCCATCTCCTTGACCGCCGCGACGACCCCGTTGGCGATGATGTCGCAGCGCATGATGCCGCCGAAGATGTTGATGAGCACCGCGCGGACGTTCTTGTCCGAGAGGATGATCCGGAAAGCGTTCTTGACCTGCTCCTCCGAGGCGCCGCCGCCCACGTCGAGGAAGTTCGCCGGCTCTCCGCCGTAGAGCTTGATGATGTCCATGGTGCCCATCGCGAGGCCCGCGCCGTTGACCATGCACCCGACGTTGCCGTCGAGCTTGATGTAGTTCAGGCCGAACTTCGAAGCCTCGACCTCGAGCGGGTCCTCCTCCGTGACGTCGCGCATCTCCTTGATCTCGGGATGCCGGAAGAGCGCGTTGTCGTCGAAGTTCATCTTCGCGTCGAGCGCGAGGACGTCGCCCGATTTCGTCACGACGAGCGGGTTGATCTCCGCGAGCGACGCGTCGGTCTCGACGTAGGCCCGGAAGAGCGCGGGGAGGAACGCGAGCGATTTCTTGTACGCCTCGCCGGAGAGGCCGAGCGCGAAGGCGAGCTTCCTCGCCTGGAACGGGAACATCCCGAACGACGGGTCGAGCGGCTCGCGCACGATCGCGTTCGGGTCCGACGCTGCGACCTCCTCGATCTCCATCCCCCCGGACTTCGACACCATCATCACGGGCCGGGAGATCCCGCGGTCGAGCGTGATTCCGAGGTAGAGCTCGCGGTCGATGTCGAGCGCCTCCTCGATCAGGACCTTGCGGACCTGCTTGCCCTCCGGGCCGGTCTGGTGCGTGACGAGGGTCATGCCGAGGATTTTCCGGGCGAGGGCGTACGCGTCGTCGGCGTTCTTCGCGACCTTGACGCCGCCCCCCTT
>DATFVB010000187.1 GCA_035260525.1 Thermoanaerobaculia bacterium | reverse complement strand
TTCCTCCCGGCCGACGTTCCCTCGGCGGTGACCGAGTACCTGGACGCCGCCCGGCCGCTCTTCCACGAGGTCCGGCTGATCCACGGCCGCGGGATCGGCGTCCAGCGCGAGATCGTCCGGTCGCTGCTCGCCCGCCGCGCCGACGTCGAGCGTTTCTTCGACGCGCCGGCCGAGCGGGGCGGGTGGGGGGCGACGGTCGTCGTTTTCCGCTGATCACGGACCGCACTATTCCGCGCGACCTTCGCCGCTGTTAGGATCGAAGCCTTCGATGATTGGAGGAACCATGAAGCCCTTCACCCTCGCGGCCGTCCTGCTGTGGGGCGCCGCCGCCGCCGGAGCGCCCGCTCCCGCCCGGCCCACGCCGCACCCGAAGGCGGCGGCCGCCGCCGAAAAGGCTTTCCCGTTCCGGATCGACCGGAAGATTCTCGCCAACGGCCTGCACCTCTACGCCGTCCATTACGACTCGCCGGGGCTCATCGCCTACTACACGGTCGCGCGGACGGGCTCGCGCAACGAGGTCGAGCCGGGGCACACCGGCTTCGCCCATTTCTTCGAGCACATGATGTTCCGGGGAACCGAGAAGTATCCGGCGGACCGATACAACGAGATCGTCAAGGAGATCGGCGCCGATTCGAACGCATTCACGTCCGACGACCTCACCGTCTACCACCTGCTCGCCGGGAAGGAGTCGCTCCCGACGATCGTCGACATCGAGGCGGACCGCTTCCAGCACCTGCAGTACACCGACGCCGCCTTCCAGAAAGAGTCGCGGGCAATCCTCGGCGAATACAACAAGGGGGCGTCGAACCCGTTCCAGCCCCTCGACGAGAAGCTCCGCGACCTCGCGTTCTCGAGCCACACCTACAAGCACACGACGATCGGGTTCCTCAAGGACGTCGAAGACATGCCGAACCAGTACGACTATTCGAGGCAGTTCTTCGACCGGTACTACCGTCCCGACAACGTCCAGGTGATCGTCGCCGGCGACGTCGATTCGGCGAAATTCTTCGCGCTCGCCGAGAAGGCGTACGGCGGATGGAAGAAGGGACCGGCGCGGCCGGCCGTCCCCGCCGAGCCGCCCCAGAAGAAGGAGGAGCGCGGGGTCGTGCAGTGGAAATCGGCCTCGCTCCCGGTCGTCTTCATGGGGTACCACACGCCGGCGTTCTCGACGACGTCGAAGGACGGCCCGGCGCTCGACGTGCTTTCCGAGCTCCTCTTCTCCGACCGCGCGCCGCTCCACAAACGGCTCGTCCTCGACGAGCAGAAAGTCGACGATCTCGAGGGAGGCGCGGAGAACCACCGCGACCCGTTCCTGTTCGAGGTGGTCGCCCGCGTCAAGCAGGAGAAGGACGTGCCGGCAGTCGAGAAGGACATCGAGAACGAGATCGCGAAGATCGCGGCGAACCCGCCCGACGCGAAGACCGTCGCCGAGACCGTCTCGCACCTGCGGTACGCGTTCGCCCGCGGCCTGAACACGGCGGACCGCGTCGCGGTGACCGCCGCCTACTCGGTCGCGCTCTCCGGCCGCCCCGACGCGTTCAACGACTACTACGCGCTGTTCGGAACGATCACTCCGAAGGACGTCTCCGAGGCCGCACGGAAGTACTTCGCGGCCTCGAACCGCACGGTCGTGCTGCTCCAGCCGCCGAAGGAGAACGCTTCCGAGAAAGGAGAATCGAAGTGAAGACGACGATCGCAATCGCGCTGCTCTCCCTCTCGGTGGCCGCCGCGCCGGCAGGCGCCGCTGCGCCCGCGGGGCCCGCAACCGGCGCAATGGACCGCGTGCTCCTCCCCTCGCCGGCTTCGCCGCTCGTCGCGGTGCGTCTCGTCTTCCGGAGCGGTTCGCAGGACGATCCCGCCGGCAAGGAGGGGCTCGCCGCCCTCACCGCCACGATGATGGCCGAGGGGGCCACGCAGTCGAAGACCTATCCCGAGATCATCGACGCTCTCTACCCGATCGCCGGGGACATCCGCGTGCAGGTCGCCAAGGAGATGACGACCTTCTTCGGCGTGATCCATCGCGACAACCTCACGCGCTACGCCGCGCTCCTCGAGGACGCGGTGCGGCACCCGAAATTCGCCGACGACGACTTCAAGCGCCACCGCCAGGACGCGATCGACGAAATCTCCAAGAGCCTGCGCGGCAACGACGACGAAGAGCTCGGCAAGGAGTCGCTCAACGGGATGCTCTACGGCGGCACGCCGTACGGCCATCCGGAGGCGGGAACCGTCGAGGGGCTGAAGTCGATCACCGTCGACGACGTGAAGGAGTTCTATCGGACGCACTTCACCCGCGACCGGCTGACGGTGGGTCTCGCGGGCGGATACCCGGCGTCCTTCGCCGACGCGTTCGCCGCGTCCTTCGAGGCGCTCCCGGCCGCCGGCGCCCCGCGCGTCTCGCTGCCGGCGCCGGCGCCGCTCTCGAAGACCTCGGTCCTGCTCGTCCAGAAGGACGCGCGCGCCAACGCCGTGTCGATCGGCGCGCCGATCGGACTGACGCGGTCCGACGACGACTTCTATCCGCTCTACGTCGCCAACTCCTATCTCGGCGAGCACCGGACGTTCAACGGGGTCCTCATGAACCGGCTCCGCGGCGTCCGCGGGCTCAACTACGGGGACTATTCCTACATCGAGAATTTCGTCCAGGACGGGTACTCGACGTTCCCGGCGCCGAACATCGCGCGCCGCGAGCAGTTCTTCTCGATCTGGATCCGCCCCGTGGTGCCGGGCAACACGTGGTTCGCCGTCCGCGCGGCGCTGTATCACCTCGACGAGCTCGAGCGGGAGGGGATCCCCGAGAAGGACTTCGAGCAGACGCGCAAGTTCCTCGAGACCTACAACAAGCTCTGGACCCAGAACGCGTCGCGGCGGCTCGGATACGCGATCGACGCGAAGTATTACGGCAAGGACATCCAGGCGGAGCTCGCCCGCCGTCTTCCCTCGATGACGAAGGCCGAGGTCGACGCCGCGGTTCGCAAGTACCTGCCGAAGGAGAACTTCGACGTCGCCGTCGTGACCGACGACGCCGCGAAGTTCAAGGCGCAGCTCGTCTCGGGGGAGCCGACGCCGATCCACTACGACACGCAGGGAACGCCGGAGGCGGTCCTGACGGAGGACCGGACGATCGAGAAGCACCCGATCACCGTGAAGGCCGAGGACGTCCGGATCGTCCCCGCCTCGGAGATGTTCGAGAAGTAGCTCGCGCGGCCGGCGGGTCGCGGGACGGAGGAGGCGAGCGGGGGGACGCGGGTCCTGTCGCGCGGCCGTCCACACGGAGTCGCGAGCGAAGCGAAGCCGCCGACTTCCGCTCGCCCGGCGGGAGAGGGCGTCCGCCGCAGGCGGCCGGGTGAGGGGGCCCGACCGGCGCATTCTGCGGACAGGGTTACAGGGCGATGCGCGGCGGTCGGCTCCCAGAGGGTCGACCGCGCGCCACCCGCCACCGCTCGCGGCGAGATCGCTACGGCTCTCCGGCGGCGATCGGGCGAAGCTCCTCGAGTTGCTCCCGGATGGCGCCGGCCGCGGCGGCGAACCGGGCGCGCACCCGGGCAGCGAGCGGGTCGCCCTCCGAAAGTCCCGTGACGAAAGCGTCGACGGGACTGCGCCGCCGCGCCAGGTCCGCGAGCGTCTCGAACCACGTGCGCTCGGCGCCGATGACGCGTCCGCTCTCGTACTCGACCGTCGGAAGGTCGTCGGTGTGCGGCGGCGTCGTGGCGACCCAGGGCCCCACGTCGCGCGGCGCGAGGATCAGGTTCGAGAGGAGCTCCGCCGGGTCGTCTTCTCCCACGCCGGCGAGATCGGCGCGCACGGCCGGGGTGAGGCGGGCCGCGAACCGCGCGAGGTCGATCGTCGGGGAGGGCGTTGCGACGACGATCGTGAACGCGTTCCCGACGGCGTGCGGATACCAGATGCTCACGTTCGGAAAGACGTCTCGGAACGCGCGAACGATCCCGCGGTAGTCTTCGGGGCGCAGCGCGTACGTCGGGAGCCACATCGAGACGACGCCTCCCGGGCGCAGGCGGCGGGCGCAGAGGCGGAAGTACTCCTCCGTGTAGAGCGCGCCGTTTCCCGCGTAGCGGGGATGGATCGAGTCGGAGAGGATCGCGTCGAACTTCTCCCGCGTGGCGAGGAGGAAGTTCCGCCCGTCGTTGATCACCGCGTGGACGCGCGGGTCCGCGAGCACGCCGTGGTTGACGTCGCGGAAGAAGCGGTCCGACGTCGCGAGGACCTCGGGAGAGATCTCGACGATGCGAATCTCCGTGACGGGGTGCCGCGAGACCGAGTACGCGGTCCCTCCGGAGCCGAATCCGATGTGAACGACGCGCTTCGGGTCGTCGGCGAGCGCGAGAGGCAGGTGCGCCTGGAGCTTCTGCGTCAGCAACAGGTCGGGGGAGGTTCCGGCGACGTTGACGCCGTTCAACTCGAGCGACCGCCACGGGCGGGGGCGTTCGATCCTCTTGACGGCGATCGTCCCGGTCAGCCCTTCGTTCCAGTAGAGGAGGTCCTTCGCCGGGACGTCGGAGAGGACCCCCGCGGAGAGGAGCATGGCGCCGGGCCGCGCGAAGACGATCGCCGCGGCGCAGGCCGCCGCGGCGGCGAGGGGAAGGAGGCTCCGCGGGCGCGCGAGGAACGCCACCGACGCGGCGAGGGCCGCGGTCGCGAACAGGGTGTTCTGGGTGCCGATCGCGGGGATCGCGGCCGTCCCCGCCAGCAGGGCGCCGGCGATTCCGCCGAAGGTGTTCGCCGCGTACAGCCTCCCCGCGCGCCGCGGCGTCTCGCCGGCGCTCCCGCGGGAGGCGCGGAGGAGGAACGCGAAAATCGCTCCGCTCGCAAACGTCGGCGGGACGAGGTAGGCGGCCGTCACGAGGAGACGCGTCAGCAGCAGGTCGCCGAACGTCCTTGCGCGGACGAGTTTCAAGCCGGCGAACAGCAGAGCGCCCTCGAAGCCCCGGAACGCGAATGCCTGGGAAACGAGGAGCGCCGAGAGCGCGAGAGCCGACCAGAAGAGAGCCGCGGCGGGATCGCGCCCGCGGCGCGAGGCCCACACCGTTCCCAGGACGACGCCGGCCAGATAGACCGCGAGCATGAGGGAAAACGAGTAGACCGACGAGCCGAGGTGGAGGACGAGGACGCGCGTCCAGAGGACCTCGTCGGCCAGCGCGACGACTCCGGTGATCGCCGCGGCGGCGATCCACGTCCCTTCCGGGGCGGCTCCGCGGGTTTCGCCGGGCTCTTCGCGGGGCGCGGCGCGCTCGGCCGCCCCGACGAGCGCGACGACGGCGACGAGGAGGCTCACGCACGCGGAGCCGACGAGTGTCGCGTGCACCCCGAACCGGCGGATCGACCAGAATCCGCAGAGCGCCGTGCCGGCGACGGCGCCCGCGGTGTTCACGGCGTAGAGGAGCGCCGAGGCCACGCCGCGTCCGTCCCGCTCGAGGCGTCGGGAAAGGAGGGGATAGCTCGCTCCCATGAGGAACGTCGGCGGAAGGAGCGCGGCGGCGGAGAGGACGAAGCGGACGAAGAAGAGGGTCGCCGGGGCGCCGCCCGCCGCGCGATATCCCGCGACGTACGCCGCATCGACGGCCGAGAAGAGGAGCGGCGTCGAGAGCGCGAAGACGCCGATCCCCGCCTCGACGAGGCCGTACGCGAACATCGGACGTCCGATCCGCGGCGCTCTCTTCGCCGTCCACGCGCTGCCGAGGCCCAGCCCCGCCATGAACACGGCGAGGAGCGTCGCCGTCGCGAGCGTCGTCACGCCGAAGGTCAGGTCGAGGAGCTTGAACCAGACCACCTCGTCGGCGAGCGAGGCGAGCCCGGAAGCGAAGAAGAGGAAATACACGCGGACGTCCGCGCGCGGCGAGGGATGCATGCGCCGGGATTCTATGCGGATATCCGTCAACGACTGGCTCGCCGATTGCTGCTCCGATGGCACGGAGGTCGAAATGCAAACCGCCACCGAAGTCACGCGGGTCACCCCGGAGGAGATCAAGGCGAGAATGGACCGGGGCGAGCCGATCGCGTTCATCGACGCTCGGAATCCACAGGCGTGGGGCGAATCGAAGGAAAAAGTTCCCGGAGCGATTCGCGTTCCGGCGGACGAGGTGGAAGAGCATCTCTCAGAAATTCCACGCGATCGGACGATCGTCGCGTACTGCACCTGACCGAACGAGCATTCGAGCGCCCGTGTGGCGCAGACGCTCCTCGATCACGGTTTCACGAACGTTCATCCGCTCTACGGCGGATTCGACGCGTGGACGAACGCAGGAGGCCCGACGGAGAAGAAAAAGAAGTAGCCGAATAGGGCCAGGCTCGTCTGCAGGAGGCCGACGGCGCCGAAGGCGCGGCGAGGCGCGAGGGCGGGACGCGGGCGCCCGAGCTCGCGGCCGCGGCGTACCGGGGCGTAAGTTAAGGGCGCGGGTCGCGGCGCCCGCGCCCGCCCGCCTCGATGCCTCGCCGCGCCTACCTTTGGAACGCGTAGGAGATCTTGAGGAACAGCTGCCGGTCGTGCCGGGCGAGCTCGTACCGGTCGTTCAGCG
>DATFVB010000186.1 GCA_035260525.1 Thermoanaerobaculia bacterium | reverse complement strand
GCGATCGCGAGCGGGTCGCCGACGCGGATCGCCGACGCGTCCGGCCGCACGCCGAACACGCGCCCGAGCCTCGCCGCCCATCGGGACCGCCGCGACGCGCGGTAGGGGTCGGCGTCGAGCGCCGCCGACCCCGCGTCGCGGCGGATCATCGCGTCGACCCGGGAGAGAAACGCCGTCGCCGCGGCCGGCCAGAGATCCCGCAGGAGCGGTTCCTCGAAGTTCTTGTACGCCGTCGCCCAGGCGTTCTTCTCGATGAGGTATCCCCGCTTGAAGATCCCGAGCGCTTCGCCCGTCGCGCCCCCCTCGTGCCGCGCGCATGCCCGCGGCTCGTAGAGCACCCGCCGCCCGAGGACCCACTGCCGCCAGCCGAAGTCGACGTCCTCGAGGTAGGCGAAGTACCACGGGTCGAAGCCTCCGCTCGAGAGGAACTCGTCGCGCGCGACGAGCATGTTGCCGCCGCAGGCGAAGAGACGCTCATCCCCGGGCGCGCCGCCGCGATCGGTGGGCACGGGCCCCCCGGCGCCGTCGGAGAACGCGTGGCCGTCGAAGACGAGAAACCCGTCGACGAAGTCGTTCTTCGTCCCCGAGGCGTCCGTCAGCCGGCCGGCGACCGTGTGGACGTCCCGAGGAAGCGATCCCGCCGCGTCGAGAAAGCTCGAGAGCCAGTCCGGTTCCGGGATCGCGTCGTCGTTGAAGAAGATCAGCAGCCCGGCGGAGGCGGCCTCCGCCCCGAGCGAGCATCCGCGGGCAAAACCCGCGTTCTCCTCCTGCCGGAGCATGCGGACCGCGGGGAAACGCCGCCGGACCTCGTCGGCGGCTCCTTCGCGGCTCGCGTTGTCGACCAGGACGACCTCCGCGGTCTCGGCGGCGGCCTGCCGGCAGACCTCCTCGAGCGTGCGGAGGAGGCGCGCCCTCCCGCGATGATGGACGATGACGACCGAGGCGCGCGGCGTCATCGCCGACGGCGCCGAGACGAACGGAAAGCGGCGCGCGGCGTCATCGCCGACGGCGCCGGACAACGGAAAGCGGCGCGCGGCGTCATCGCCGGCTTCGCCGGAGGAGCCGGAAAGCCGGGCGCGGCCGGGGCTCCGGAAACGGCAGGCGCGCGGAGACGCGAGGGTTCTCGAAAAACGCCGCGAGCGGCACGACGACCCGGTCCCACGCGAGCTCGGCCGCGACCTCCCGCGCTCTTTCGGCGGCCGTCCGAAGGAACGCGCCGTCGGCGACGAAACGCGCGATGCCCGCGCGGAGTTCCTCCGGCGACGCGGCGGTCAGACCCGCTCCCCTCTCTTCCAGGCGGCTCGCGAGGGCGCCCCCGTGGATCGAGATCGAGGGCAGGCCGGCGGCCGCCGCGTCGAGGAGCCGGGTGCGGAACGACAGCTCCGTCTCGAGCCCGGAACGGCAGAGGCACAGAGCCGCCCGGGAAGCCGCGTACAGCGCTCCCCTTTCCCCGTACGGCATCCACGGAAGGAAGAACCAGGAGCGGTCCTTCCACCCGCGGCGCCCGGCCTCCGCGACCGCCTCCTCGAAGACCCGCTGGGGCGTCGTCTCGCGGTTCGGGTTCTCGCAGAAGACGACCCGCAGGCTCGGGAACTGTGCCAGCAGCGCCGGCCAGACCGCCGCGAGCGGAGCGAGGTCGTGCCAGTCGTACAGGCCGCCGAAGAGGAGGACCGGATCGCCCGGCCGGGCGCCGAGCGCCTCGCGGACGGGCGTCGGGTCGGCGGCCGGAGGGACCGACGCGCCGAACGGCACGACGGCGAGCAGGGTCGAAGCGTCCGGATCGCTCTCCGCGAGGGCCGCGTCGATCCTCCCCGCGAGGACGAGCATCCCGGCGTAGAAGAGACGCTGTTCGGCCGAGGCGCACAGGAAGAAGTCCCCCCGCGCGACAGCGAGGTTCCAGGCCCGGCGGTCGTTGGCCTCGACCTCGTCGCCGAGAGCGGCCCGATAGTGGAAGTTTTCGACGAGGAAGGGGTCGTACCAGTCGACGGCGACCGGAACGTGTGGAGCCGCGACGAACACGTCGCTCGCCGCGTGCCCGGAAACGAGCGCGGCGTCGCACGCTCGCAGCTCGCGGTGAAACGCTGCCGAGCCGGGAGGCGCTTCGACGACGGACACGCCGGGCCGCGCGGCGGACGCGGCCGCGCCCGGGTTGGGCGCGAGCAGGCGAACCTCGAAGCGCGAAGCGAGGGCGGCGGCGATCTCGAGCGCCCGGATTCCCATTCCCGCCATGTGGGGACGGATCGGCTCGGGCGCCAGCACGACGATCCGGCGCGTCACCCTTTCCCCTTGCGCCGCTGCACCCATTCGTGGAGTCGCCACGCCTTCGTGCCCTGCATCTGGACGATCAGCGCGTTCAGGCGCGCGATCTCGGCGTAGAGCGCGCCGCCGTTCTTCTCCCACGCCTCCATGCCGGCGCGCAGCTCCCCCTCGAGCCGCGCCCGGTCTCCCTTCACCGCCGACAGCTCCCCGCGGAAGGACTCGACCTCGTCGGTGAGACGCCGATGGCTCGCCCGGTGGAACGCGAGCTCCCCCTCGGCGCGGTACTCGCGGCGCGAGACTTCCCACAGCCTCCTGGCCAGCCGGTCGAGAACGCGCGCCGCCGCCGCGTCGGTCCGGCGCTCGCGATACCGCTCGAGGATCCGGTCCCGCGCCTCGAGGAACGCCCCGCCGCCCGCTTCGACGTGGCCGGCTTCGCCGGAGAAGACCCGATACGCGGCGGTCACCCCGCGGACGTGCCGGAACGGGGTCTCGAACGAGAGCCGGATCAGCAGGTCCCAGTCCTCCGAGTATTCGAGGGCGGGGTCGAACCCGCCGGCGCGGCGAAGCAGGGCCGTGTCGAAGAGCACGGTGTGGAGCGGGATGTAATTGGCGTAGAGGAGATACTCGGGATCGAAGTCGAGGGAGTACTGGAGCTCGCGATGGCGTTCGGTCCACCCCTGGCCGTCGGGCTCGAGAACGATCGTCGCCGCATCCGAGTACGCGATCGGCTCGGGACCCGCGGCGCGCGCCGCGAGCAGGCGCTCGAAGTGATCGGGAAAGAACACGTCGTCGTCGTCGAGGAACCCGACGACCTCTTCCGAGACGCGCTCGACGCCGTCGTTGGCCGCCCTCGAACGTCCCGAGGAAGAGGGGTGGTCGACGTGCGTGAGAGAGTAGTCGGAGACGAACGGGGCGAGGATCGATTCGACCGGGCCTCCCCCGTCGTTGACGACGACGACCCTCCGCGGACGCGCCGTCTGTGCCGACAGGCTCTCGAGGGCCTCGCGCAGGA
>DATFVB010000185.1 GCA_035260525.1 Thermoanaerobaculia bacterium | reverse complement strand
GCGAGCCCGGCGGGATGCGGGCGTCCGACCCGCGGCCGCGGCGTACCGATGAGCGTACGGTAAGGCCGCGGGTCGCGGCGCACGCGCCCGCCCGGCTCGATGCATCGCCGCGCTTGCCTACGGTATGTAGCCGCGCATCGTGCGGAGGAGCACCCCCGCCTTGTCGCACGCGACGGTGACCGACCGGAACTCCCCGTCCGGCTTCGTCGAGTCGGTGCGGTAGGAGAGGACGTACTGGGAACGCAGCTCCGTTTCGATCCGCTGCACGACCTCCGGGATCTTCTTCGCGTTGGTCGTGAAGAAGATCTCCCCTCCGGTGTCGCCGGCGAGCTCCTTCAACTTCGAGCGGACCGAGAATTCCGTCATCCCGATGTCCACGGCGATCACGTAGATCGGCACGCCGATCGTCCGCGTGTAACGCAGCAGCGTCGGGTAGTCGACCCAGGAATGGTTGTCGCCCCCGTCGGAGATCACCACGAGCGCCTTGCGCCCGGTCGTCCCGCGGAACTGGTACAGGCCGAGGATCACCGAGTCGTACAGAGCCGTCTGCCCGGTCGCGTTGGTCGCGAACACCGCCTCGTTCAGACGCTCGACGTTGCCGGTCGGCGCGCAGAGGAGCCGGGGCACCTCGCGGAACTCGATGACGAATCCGCGGTCGCGCTCGTGGATCAGGTCGTGGAACAGGTTGCTCCCGGCCGCGTGGACGAAGTCCATCGCCTTGCGCATCGAGCCCGATCCGTCGATGACGAGGCCCACGTTCAGCGGCAGGTTCTTGGCGATCTCGAAGGAGATGAGCTTCTGGGGCTTCTTGTCCTCGGCGACCGCGAAGTCCGATTCGACGAGTCCCGGGACGAAATGGCCCTCATGGTCGAGGGCGGAGACGTGGAGCTGCACGACGTCGACCTTCACGTTCTCCATCGCGGCCCCCTGCCCCTTCAGGAACCGGATGTCGTTGGCCTCCTGTCCCTCCGCCGTGACCGCCGTCGCGCGCAGGTAGCTCGCCGCCGCGTACTGCGCCGCCGGGACGACCGTGACGTACGGCGGCGCCGAGAACGTCCGGATCTTCTTCTGGTCGAGGTAGAGGTCGACGCTCTTCGCCTCTCCGCCGTTGATCGACTGGACGGCGAGCCGGACGGTCACGCCGGCGGAGGCGCCGCTCGCGGGTATCGGAAGGATCCGAACGGCGATCCGGGCCTCTCCCTCGTTGATCGCCCAGGCGTCCTCGTCGATCGCGTTCCCCCGGGCGTCGTATCCGACGGCGCGCACCGTCTGACGCCGCGGGATCTTCCCGAGGTCGATCTCGACGGTGTACGGCGGCCGGGTGCGCGCGAGCAGCAGCTTGTCGTCGAGGTAGAACTCCACTTTCGTGACGGGCGGCAGCACGCTCGCCGACAGGCGCATGAGGCCGACCGGCGCCTCGCGGTCCGGGGGGAGGATCTTGACTCTCGGGACGGCGGCCGCGAGGCTCCCCGCCCCTCCGGGCTCTTCCTTCGGCGCGCTCATCACGACCGCCTCGGCCGAGGGGAGCGTCGAATAATCGCCGGGCGCCATTTCCGGAGTGAACTCGCGGCCGACCTCGGGCACGTCGATCGGGAATTTCAGCGTCGCGTACGTCTTCACCGCGTCGCCGAGGTCGATCTCGACGATGTAATGCCCGGGCGCGAGGGCCCGGAGAAAGGAGAACCGCACCGGCTCGCCGGCACCCAGCGTGCCGGAGAACGGATAGGAGAGCGTCTCGACGGGCGCGTCCGCCGCGTCGCGAATCGAGCCGCGAAGCGTCATCGAGTACTGGTGGACGCCCTTCCCGGTCAGGGCCCGCGCGATCTCCGCCGACGTGAGGCGCAGCCGCACCACCGTCTTCCCGCCGAGCGTGCCGAGGTAGTCGGCCGAGGTTTCGACGGCGAAGTTCTTGATGGGGGTCTTGACGGTGGCCGTCGACGATTGCGTGGGCGCGGCCGGTGTCGAGGTCTGCGCGCGGACCGCCGCGGCGACGCCGAGCGCCGCGCCGAGGGCGAGCCAGAGCGTTCGATTCCAGGTGTTCATCGGCCGTTCCAATCGAAAGAAAACGGAGGAAATTCCCGAATTATTCGGATCGCGGAGGTTCGAGGCGAAGGAGATCCCCCGTCTCTGCCGCAGGGGGCTAAGCGGCCAGAGCCGAGCTGGCGAAGAACTCCTCGACCGCGCGGCGAAAGTCCTGCGGCGTCCGGAGCTCGGAAATCTGCACGCGAAGCGCCCGCCCGTTGGGAAGGCCGTGCGTGTACCACCCCGTCATCGTCCGGAGGCGATGGAGGGCGTGGATCGGGGTTTCCGAATCCTTCTCGATCTCGGAGAAGTGCCACAGCATCAGGTCGCGCCGCTCCTCGAGCGTCGCCGCCCGGGGCGCCCTTCCGGCGAGAAGATCGGCGGTCTGCCGGAAGACCCACGGGTTCTTCATCGTGGCCCGCCCCGCCATCACGGCGTCGCATCCGGTCTGCCGGAACATCGCGAGGGCGTCCTCCGCCGTTTCGACGTCGCCGTTGCCGACGACCGGAATCGAGACGGCGTTCTTCAGCTCGGCGATGGCCGACCAGTCCGCGCGGCCCGTGTACATCTGCCGCGCGGTCCGTCCGTGCATCGCGACCGCCGCCGCGCCTTCCCCTTCGCAGATCCGACCGAGCTCGATGAAGTTCTTGCGGCCGTCGTCGAGGCCGAGCCGGAATTTCACGGTGAGCGGAATCGAGAGCCGCTTCCGGACTTCCCGGACCATCGCCTTCGCGAGGTCCGGGTCCCCCATGAGCGCCGCGCCGGCGCACCCCTTGAGGACCTTGTTGGCGGGGCATCCCATGTTGATGTCGCAGACGTCGGGACGGAGCTCTTCGACGATATCGGCGGCGGCCGCCATCCGCTCGACGCTCGAGCCGTAGATCTGGATCGAGAGGGGCCGCTCCTCGTCGTCGAAGACGAGCTTCCGGAGCTGCCGGGCATTGCCCCGCGTGATCGCCTCCGACGAGATGAACTCCATCGTCACGAGCCCCACTCCGCCGATGCGGCGGAGCATCAGGCGATAGACGCGGTCCGTGATCCCCGCCATCGGGGCGAGGACCAGCGGCGGGTCGATCGGGACGGGACCGTAGCGCAGCACGGAGGGATTTTAACCGGAGGCGCGGCGGGTCGAGCGCGCCGCCCGGGTTAGAATCGGCGCACCCCATGACTCCCTCGCCGGGAACCCGACTCGGCCCCTACGAGATCCTCTCGATCCTGGGGGCCGGAGGCATGGGAGAGGTCTATCGCGCCAAGGACACCCGGCTCGACCGCGAGGTCGCGGTCAAGGTCCTCCCCGAGGCTCTGGCCATGGACGCGGACGCGAGGAAGCGATTCGAGCGCGAAGCCAAGGCTGTCGCGGCGCTCTCCCACCCGAACATCCTCGCGATCCACGATTTCGGCTTCCACGAGGGCATCGCGTACGCCGTCACGGAGCTCCTCGAGGGAGAGACGCTGCGCGACCGGCTCGAAGCCGGGCCCCTCCCGCAGAAGCGGGCGATCGAGATCGCGCTCCAGACCGCGAGGGGGATGGCCGCGGCGCACCAGAAAGGCATCGTCCATCGCGATCTCAAACCGGAGAACCTTTTCCTGACGAAAGACGAGCGCGTCAAGATTCTCGACTTCGGTCTGGCGAAGCAGGGGCACTCTCCGGGTGACGCGGACGGGGCGACGAGCGCTCCTACCGAGGATCGGCACACCGAGCCCGGCACGGTCCTGGGAACGGTCGGGTACATGTCGCCGGAGCAGGTCCGCGGCCTGGCCGTGGACCGTCGGAGCGACATCTTCTCCTTCGGGGCGATCTTCTACGAGATGCTCTCCGGCCGGAAAGCCTTCAAACGGAAGACGCCGGCGGACACGATGTCGGCGATCCTGAAGGAAGAGCCTCCCGAGCTCTCGGAATCCGCGCCGAGCGTCTCCCCCGCGGTCGATCAGATCGTCCAGCACTGTCTCGACAAGAATCCGGAGTCCCGCTTCCAATCGGCTCACGACATCGCCTTCGCGCTGGAAAAGCTCACGGCGTCGGGACCGTCGGCGGCGACGGCCGCGGCTCCCCGTCTCCGGACGGGAAGCGTCCTCCTCGCCGCGGCCGCGGCCGCGGCGATCGTCGCCGCGGCGATGCTCTTCTGGGTGCGCCGGCCACGAACGGATGCGGCCGCGGCCAGGAAGTCGATCGCTGTGCTTCCCTTCGTCAACGGAAGCTCCGACAAGGAGAACGAATACTTCAGCGACGGAATCACGGAAGACCTGATCAACCAGCTCTCGAAAGTCTCCGGGCTGCGCGTCGCGGCGCGGACCTCCGCCTTCGCGTTCAAGGGAAAGAACGAAGACGTTCGCGCGATCGGAAAGGCCTTGAACGTCGGCGCCGTCCTGGAAGGAAACGTCAGCAGGGCGGGCGATCACGTCCGGATCTCCGCGCAGCTCATCGACACGGACAATGGCTATAGCCTCTGGTCGGAGAGCTACGACCGCAAGCTCGAAGACATCTTCGCGCTCCGCAGCCAGCTCGCGCAGACGGTCGCCGACGCATTGAAGGTCAAGCTCCTGGTGGGGGAGCGCCAGAAGCTAGAAAAGAAGCCGACCGAAGATCTCGAGGCCTACCAGCTGTACTTGAAGGGACGCCATGAGATCGCATCGTTCACCCCGGCGGGGTTGAACGCCGGGATCCGACATCTGCAGCAGGCGATTTCGCGCGATCCCAACTACGCGCTTGCCCACCTCGGTGTGGCCTATTACTACGTCTCCGTCATCGACCTCATGAAGGGAGAGGAGGCCCTGCCCCGCGCCCGAGCGGCTGCCGAGAAGGCGCTCTCGCTCGATCCATCGCTCGCCGAAGCGCACGCCGATCTGGGGTGGATCGCGTTCCTGGAGCGCGATGATGCGACGGCCGACCGGGAGATGCGGGCGGCGATCGAGATGCAGCCGGAGCTCGCCTATGCCCACGAGGTCTATGGCTGGTTCCTGGTGGCCGTCGGGCGGACCGATCGAGGGCTCGCGGAAGCGCACCGTGCCGTGGAGCTCGACCCGCTCTCGTCCGAGACGAACACGCTGCTCGGTTTCAACCTCTATTTCGCGCGGCGCTACGACGACGCGATCCGGCAACTGCGCACGACCGTCGCGATGGATCCCGACTATTACTGGGGGCGCGAATTCCTGGGACGCGCCTACGCCCGAACCGGCAAGCTTCCGGAAGCCCTCGCCGAGCTCCGGAGCGCCCGCCGGGCGGCGGGATCGTGGATCTCCGAGATCGAGTCGGCGTTCGGGCCGGTCTCCACGGAGATGGGGAACCGGTCCGAAGCCCTGGCGATGCTCGCCGACATGCGGGAACACGCGAAGACCGAATACGTTCCCGCGTACTACTTCGCGACGGTATACGCCGCGCTCGGAGACAAGGACTCGGCCTTCGCGCGTCTCGCGCAGGCGGTCGAGGAGCGCTCCGTCTGGACCGGCTGGTTCGGAGTCGATCCGGATCTCGACTCGCTGAGGTCCGATCCGCGGTTCGCGGCGCTCCTGAAGAAGATGAAGTTACCCCCGCCATAGCCCGGGGATGCGCCCGGACCTCCCTTTCGGAAACCGGTCCATTTGCGATTGAGGCGAAGGTCCCGCGCCCCTCTCGCCGCTCGGTGCGGGCGGCATGGGCGAAGGTCGGCGGCGGATCGATCGGAACGGGGCCGTAACGCAGCACGACCGCGAGTCATAGCGGTGCATCACGATGCCGTCCCCCCGTCCTGGAAAGTGGGGGGTCATGGGGGTCAGATCTGTGTTTTACACTGGCGCTGCTTTCGCGCGCCGCACGTTCTCCTCAACCCCGGAGGGTCGCCGGCAGCGGCTTGGCCGGCTGAGCACGGCCGCGAATCCCGCTAGACTTCGGCTCCACGCACGAAGGACGTTTTGCACCGGCTACGGGTCGCCTGAGGAGGAATTCAGGGACATGTATGTGGCAGCTGGTCGGACGGCCGGAGGGAGCTTGAGGCGCGTCGCGGGAGTAGCTGCTAGAATTCGCTCGATGGCTGCGAAGGCCGAGCTTTCGGACTACAAGATCGTCCTCTACGTGCAAAAGGCCGGGGACTGGGTAGCGGAGGTCCCGGCGATCGCGGGCTGCTACGCCCTGATGGACACGCGCGAGCAGGCGCTGCGAGAGCTCGAGAAGGTTTTCGAGATGATCCGGGAGGAATACGCGGAGAGCGGCAAACCGATGCCCGCAGATCGGACCGAGCTCCTGACACATGCCTAGCGCACCGGCGCGCGAATTTCAGGCCGTCGCGGCGCGCCTCGGTTTCAATCAGACAAGAATGACCCACAACGCATGAAGGCCGTGATATGCGCCCGCTACGGCCCTCCCGAAGTGCTTCGGGTGGCGGAAGTCCCTAAACCCGTCCCGGGGAGAGGCGAAATCCTCATCCGCGTCCGGGCGACGGCGGTGACGGCGAGCGACTGCATCATGCGCCGGGGGAAAGCGCGCTTTCCCATGTGGCTCCTCATGCGCGCCATGATCGGCTTCAAGAGACCGCGAAAGACCCTCGGCGGGGTTATCTCGGGGGAGATTGAATCCGTCGGGAAGGGTGTGGCGCGATTCAAGGCCGGCGACGCTGTCTTTGGGATCACCGGGCTCGCATTCGGAACGTACGCCGAGTACGCGTGCCTGAAGGAGTCGACGCGGTTTGCGTGCCTGGCGGCCAAGCCCGGAAACGCGACCCACGAGGAAGCCGCCGCCGTTCCCTACGGGGGCCTGCTCGCGCTGTGCTTCCTGAAGCCCGCGAAGATCTCCGCCCGGCGGAAAGTTCTCGTCTACGGCGCTTCCGGAGCGATCGGGACCGCGGCCGTGCAGCTCGCGCGGCACTTCGGCGCGGAGGTGACCGGCGTGTGCGGCACGGCGAACCTCGAGCTCGTGAGGTCGCTCGGCGCGGCCCGCATCCTCGATTACACGAAGCAGGATTCCGTGCCCGCCGGCGAGCTCTACGACCTGGTCTTCGATGCCGTCGGGAGGCGGAAGAGTTCGAAGATCAAGCTCGCCTGCCAGAATGCGCTCGCCCCCGGCGGGATTTCCGTCACCGTCGACGACAGGATCGCGAAGCTGGATGCCGAATCGCTCGAGCTCCTTCGGACGCTGATGGAGGCGGGCCAGTACCGGGCCGTCATCGACCGGCGCTACCCGCTCGAGGAGATCGTCGCGGCGCACCGGTACGTCGAGGAAGGGCACAAGAAGGGGAACGTCGTCGTCACGGTCGGGTGAGCGTGACTCTCACGAGGAACTATCCCTCGAGCGAAACGAATACATCATCCGTCGCTCGCACTTCAGCCAAGAATTTCGTTGGGGAGGACTTGTCCTCCGTCGCTCGCCGAGAAGCGCAGTGTCGATGCGAGCGAAGGAGGATGGCGGAGAGGACGGGATGGCCCGGCGCACTCGCGTGCTTGGCGATCCCGCTCCCGTCGCTGCGCGACCCGCCGCTGCGCGGCGCGCCAACTCGCTGCACTCGTTGGCGGAGAGGACGGGATTCGAACCCGTGGTGGAGTTTTACCCCCACGGCGGTTTAGCAAACCGCTGGTTTCAGCCACTCACCCACCTCTCCGCGGGAGCCAGAATGGTAGCCGGTCGGGGTGGAACATTCAACGGAGCCGCGCGGAGAACCTTTCACGGCCCTGAAAGCGCGTCGCATATCATCCCTCGCCAGGAGACCTCCTTGAACATTGCACTCGTTCTCTCGCTCGCCGGAGCCCTGCTCGTCGCCTCGGTCGCCGGGGCCGACGACCTCGACGACCTCGCGCGCGATTTCTGGGCCTGGCGCGCGGTGACGCAGCCGATCACACGCGACGACGTGCCGAGAATCGACCGGTCCGCCGGCTGGACGCCCGACTGGTCGCCCCGGTCGATCGAGGATCGGCGGCGGGCTCTCGCGGGTTTCGAGCGCCGGTGGACGTCTCTCTCCGACCCGAAGGCGCCGATCCCCCGACAGGTCGATCACCGGCTCCTGGGCTCGGCGCTCGCGCGGGTCCGCTGGGAGCTCGACGGGAACCCCGAATGGCGGCGCAATCCCGTCTTCTACGTCGACCAGACCGTCGCCGCCTACGTGGACGCGATCGTGCCGCCCGCAACCCTCCCGGCAGCCCGCGGCCGGGAGGTCATCGCCCGCCTTCGATCGATCCCGGGGACTCTCGCCGCCGCGCACGAGAATCTCGACGACGCCCGCGCCCCCTTCGCGCGCCTCGCGATCGACGATCTGGCCGGGATCGGGGGCAGACTCCGCCAGAGCGCGAAGGCGCTGGCGCCCCATCTCGACGCCGGATCGGCCGCCGCGCTGCCGGGAGCCGTCGACGAGGCCGTCGCGGCGCTCGACGAATACCGGGAGTGGCTGCGCACACGGGTCGCGAGCCTTCCGGAGAACGTCGCGATCGGACGCGCCGCGTACGTCGGATTCCTCCGCGACGTCGCGCTCATTCCCCACTCCCCCGAGGAGGTTCTCGCGATGGGGCGGCAGGAATACGCCCGCGCCGTGGCCTTCGAGGAATACGAGCGGCAGCGGCATCGCGAGCTTCCGGAGCTCCCGATCTTCCGCGACCAGACGGAACAGATCGCCCGCGCCGATCGCGACGAGCGCGCGATCCGTGAATACCTCCGCTCCCGGGGAATCCTCACGGTTCCCCCCGATGCCCCCCGATACCGGTACCTGCCGATGCCCGAATGGCTCGCTCCCGTGGCCGATTTCGGCGAAGGGACCGACTTCCCGTTCGCGTCGCGGCTTTCCGAGAACTCCACGCGCTACATCCCTCCCCCGTCGCCCGCGCTTGGCTACTTCGCGCTCTCGATGGCGCGCGAGCCGCGCGCCGACATGGTCCACGAGGGCCTGCCGGGGCACGCGTTCCAGCTCTGGCTCTCGCGCTCCGGGACCGACGCGATCCGCCGCTTCTGGTACGACTCGGGCGTCAACGAGGGCATCGGCTTCTACGCCGAAGAGATGATGCTCGAGATGGGGCTTTTCGATGACAGCCCGAAATCGCGAGAGATGATCGCCAACTACATGCGCCTCCGGGCTCTCCGCGTCGAGGTCGACGTGCGGCTCGCTCTCGGGAGCTTCACGATCGACGAGGCCGCCGACTACCTGCGCACGCGGGTGCCGGTCGACGCCGCCACCGCGCGGAGCGAGGCGGCATCGTTTGCCGCGACGCCGGGGTTCGCGATCGGCTACCAGATCGGCAAGCTCGACATCCTGCGCCTCCTCGCCGACGCGCGGCGCGAGCAGGGGGAGCGGTTCAGCCTGCGGGCCTTCCACGACTTCGTCTGGAGGAACGGAAACGTTCCGCTGGCCCTTCAGCGATGGGAGCTCCTGGGCGACACGCGCGACGTCGAAGCGCTCGGCGGGCCGCAAGCGGTTCGCTGACCTTCCGCCAGGAGTGCTCGCGCGCGCCGGCGCGAAGATCGACGGCCCGCCCCCGGGCTCCCTCACCTGGTCTTCGGCCGGCCTCTCCCGCCTGCGTGGCCGAAGCCACTTCGGCGCGGCGAAGGCCCGCCTGCGTGGCCGAAGCCACTTCGGCGCGGCGAAGGCCCGCCGAGAGAGGCGGCCCGCAACGCGCCTGAGATCGAGGTCGCACGGCCGGTCTTGCGCCGAAAACGCGGCGATCACCACGCCGCCTTTGATCGCGCTGTGTCAGTGCGCCGCTGTCGATCGCGCGGCGCCCCCCGCCGCAGCGAACCGGGCGGCGTGCCAGCGCGCGATCTCGAGCATCGACTCGCTCCAGTAGGGCCAGTCGTGGATTCCCGGCTCGAGCCGGGCGGTGGCGCGGATGCCGCGGCGGTTCAGGAAGTCCGCGTATTGCGCCGCGACGTGGTCCAGCCGGTACTTGTCCCCGGTGCCGGCGAGGAGGAAAACCTCGAACGGAACGCTCCACTTCTCCTTGGCGGCCACGAGCCTCCAGACGTCGTTTTCGGCGAGCGAATTGTCGTCGGGCGAGCGCCCGAACACCTGGTGCAGCTGCCAGCGCGCGATGAAGAAGATCTTCTCCACGTCGTCCCATCCCATCGGAATGACGGCGGCGGACAGTCCGGACACCGAACCGTACCGCTCGGGGTGGTGCAGCGCGATTTTCATGGCGCCGTAACCCCCCATCGAGACGCCCGCGATTCCCCGGTGCCGCGCGTCCGCGAGGACTCGGTAGCGCCGCTCGATCTCCCGCGGCAGGTCCGTCGAGATCCAGTCCTCGTACCGCCGCTTTCCGTCGTGGGAGTTGGAGAACCATCCTCCGTCTCCGTTCGGGCACACGAGGATGAACTCGCCGAGGCCGCCGGACCGCATCGCGGCGTCGAAGCGCGCGATCACGCCGTGGCGCAGCAGGACGCGATCGTCGCCGTAGGCGTCGTGCAGGAAATAGAGCACGGGATACGCGCGGGCGCTCGAACGATAGGACGGGGGAAGAAGAACGGAGTACGTTCCGCCCCGCGGCAGGTCGGCGGTGTCGTCGTGATGCCGCGAGAACTCGGGCGCGCTCGTGGCGCAGGAGCAGAAAGCGAGGCACGAGACCAGGAGCAGAACCCGACGCGCGAGCAGACGAGCGGCGGCGATCAGCGGGCGGCGTACGCCGCGCCGGAACGGGCGGCCTCGGACCGCGGCGGGTCGGGCCGCCCCTTGGCCAGGAGCGTCGCCGCGATCAGGCCGACGGCCGCGAGCATCACGAGGAAGAGGATCTCCCCGGTGTGCCGGCGAAAGAGGGACTGTGGCACCGTATGAAACACGAGCGGTCGCCCATCTTTCAGATGAAATTGCGCCGCGTCCGAGCTGATTTGGTGCATTGTCCGCCTTCGAGGCACTGCAAACGACGTGCCCCTCGCATTGTACGGATCGACGCGCGCCGGCGTCGCGCGCGTTCACCGGGGCGGGGTGAGCGCGGCGTCGTCGACGGCCTCGGAAACCTGGACGTTCTCGAACCGGATCTCCGCCGGCTTGTCCAGGATCTGCTTGTCCGTCGAAAGGCTGATTCCCCCGAACTTCTTCCAATCCTTCCAGACGACCGACGTCGGCGGGTCGTTTGCGCCGTTCAGCACGAATTTCCAGCGGTCGAGAAGGTGGGTCGATCGGTCGACGTCCATCCAGTAGACGTCCTTCGGCGTCAGTCCCACGCCGGAGAAGGAGAGGCGGATCTCGTCGCAGGCGTTTCCGGAGGTTCCGGAGACCTCCCCGACGTAGTCGAGCTGCACGCCGGGATCGAAGACCTTCCACGGCGCGAGCAGCCAGTAGCTGTCGTTGATGAAACGTCCGTACGCGCGCTCGAGGCCCTTCGCGCGCGCCTCGCCCTCGGTCTTGGCGCCGTTGACCCAGTAGTCCCCGTCTTTCGTGTTCACGTTGAAGTACGCTTTCCACGCAACGCCTCCCGGGTCTTCCCCCTCGACCCGGTACCGCCCGGTCCAGCGATCCCAGTAATGCGCGAAGGACGCCACGGTCTTCCCGCCGCGCACAATGGTGAAGTCGAAGCGGAACCAGCGGGCGTGCTCCCAGGCGGAGGGGCCGCCCATGGCTTCGATCATGGCGTGGCCGACCTGTTCCGCGCGCGGGTCGTTCGCGGCGGGAAGCGGCGCGGAGGCGGCGAGCAGCAGGAAGAGCGGCAGGAAGCGTTTCATTTCCCGATTGTACGGCGGGGCGCGCCCGAAAGACGCGTGTTAAGATTTTTACGTGCCCGAATCGAGCAGGTTGTCACCCGAGCTCCTGCGGCTCCTGGGAGAAGAAGGTTTTCGGGCGCGCCGCAAGCTCGCGATTCCGCTCCTCACGTGCGACCCGGAGGGAATTCCGCGGGCGGCGCTGCTCTGCTTCTCCGAGGTCCGCGCTCTGTCGCCGCGCCGGCTGGCGGTCGCGGTTTCGAGCGGCTCGCGCACGGAAGCGAACCTGATCCGGCGGCCCGGCGCCACGCTCCTCGTGCTCGACGCGGGGACGTCGGTGTCGATCCGCGCGCAGGCGGGGAAAGCGCGCGTCTCCCGGGCGCAGCCGGACCGAAAAATCTTCCCGCTGCGCGTCGTCGGCGTGAAGGAAGACGAGCCGCTGCCGGGCGAGAAGCGCGCCGCGATCGCCAACGGGCCGCGCTTCGCCGGGCCGCGGGCGGACACCGTCTTTTCTCCCTCCCTGTTCGAAGAGCTGGCGCGGCCATGAGCGTCCGCGGCGGGCTCCGCCGGCCGTGACGGGCCGGTTCGAGGGAAAGCACGTCCTGGTCACGGGCGCGAGCCGCGGCATCGGACGGGCGGTCGCCCTCGCCTTCGCCGAAGAAGGGGGACGCGTCTCGGTCCTCGCGCGGACCGAGCAGGAGCTCCAGGCCGTCGAGCGGAGCGGCTCCGCGCTGCCGGGCGCGGTGGTGGCGCGTCCGGCCGACGTCGCCGATCGGACCGCGGTGGAAACCGTCGTCGCGAACACCGTCGCCGCCGGCGGCGAGATCGACGTCCTCGTCAACAACGCCGCGATGTTCCTCTGGAAGCCGTTCCTCGACACCTCTCCCGAGGAATGGGACCGCGTGATCGCGACGAACCTCACGTCGGCGTACAACCTCTGCCGCGCGGTGGTTCCCGCCATGGTCGCCCGCCGCCGCGGCCGCATCGTCAACGTCTCCTCGATCCACGGGCTTCACGGCGACGCGAATCTCACGGCCCACTGCGCCGCCAAGTTCGGCCTCGTCGGATTCACCGAGTCGCTCGCGCGCGAGCTGCGGGAGCACAACGTGACGGTCAACGCCGTGTGCCCCGGGACGACCGACAATCGCGAGCCGGATCAGACCCCGCGCGAGTCGCCGCTCACGGAGAAGCTCCGTCCGAGGGACGTCGCCTCCGCGGTGCTGTGGCTCGCTTCCGACGATGCCGCGGGAATCACGGGAGCGGCGATCGAGATCTACGGCGGCACGCACCTCACGATAAAGCCGTAATAACAGCACGCGCGGACCATACGCGCCGCTATAGAGGACGAGAAGAGCCGGTCGCCGGGCGCAACGTACGCCACGGTACGCCTTGCCCGCCGACCGGGCCTCCGCGCCTCTCTTTCGACACGTCTGGCCGCGCGTTCAGGTTGGATGTAACTGGGCCTCATAATTCACTTGTCCCCGCCGTACCTCCCGCGGTCATACCCGCGAAAGCGGGTATCCAGCGCATTCTCGTAAGGAATGTCCCGCCTTGGCGGGGACGACCGCCTCGCGGTCGCCTCAACTGCCGCCGGACGGGCCGCGATCGCCCGGCTGGCTCGCGCCTCGCCGCGCTTTCAGGTGCCAGCCAAGTGACGCGCTTGTCTCGTCATTGCGAGCGCAGCAAAGCAATCTCGAGGTTCGCACGGTAAGGACAAGTTCTGAAGATGGCTTCCACTTTCTGTCGACCAGGCTGGCACAATCTGGAGATTGCTTCGTCGCGCTGCTCCTCGCAATGACAGAGTGAAGGCACATCGCCGAGTCGGACACCGGTCTCGAGGCGACGCTCCTTACAGTTTGGCGTCACAACGAGGCGCGGCGAGGCGCGAGCCCGGCGGGATGCGGGCTGCCGGCCGGCGGCGAAGGCGTACCGATAGCCGTACGTCTAGCCGCCGGCCGGGAGCACGCGCCCGTCCGGCTCGATGCATCCGCCTTCGCTGACGCTTCAACGCGACACGTCGCCGCGTGTGCCACTTCTCGTTGGGGTGAAAGACCACTCGGTTCGCGACAAGTCGAAAGCGCGGCGAGGCGCGAGCCCGGCGGGATGCGGGCTGCCGGCCGGCGGCGAAGGCGTACCGATAGCCGTACGTCTAGCCGCCGGCCGGGAGCACGCGCCCGTCCGGCTCGATGCATCGCCGCGCCGGCTACAACGCTTGCTTCACCCTCGCCGCGATCAGCCGATACCCCTCCTCGTTGGGATGGAAGTGGTCGCGAGAGAGGCGGTCGGCGCGCCCCTCGAACAGGTCGAACGTCGGGACCGCGCTCACCCCGCGAGAGAGGGCGATCTTCTGCGCTGCGGCGTTCCAGTCGACGATGAGCGCGGAGCCGGCGCCGCCGAGCTCCGAACCGGTGAACGGGTCGTAGAGGAGGAGGAGCACGATTTTCGCCGAAGGGTTGAGCTCCCGGAGCTCCCCCAGGATCGCGTCGAGATTGCCCTCGAACGTCCGCCGGGCGCGGCCGAGCGCCTCGAGCGGCGCCTCGGAGCCGGCGCGGCCGACGGCGTGGGAAAGGTCGTTGCCTCCGATCGAAAGGAAGATCGCGTCGGCGGAAGCCGCGAGCGAACGCGGCTCGGGATGCGAGAGCAGCTCCCGCAGACCGGCGGTCTCGAGTCCCTCGATCGCGAGGTTCTCGAGCCGGAAGCCCGTCTTCCCGCGGCGCAGATCCTGCGCGACGTCGTCGACGTACCCGGAACCGGGAGCCGCGCCGGTGCCGCGCGTCAGAGAGTCGCCGATGGCGATCGCGAGGAATTGTCCGGCGCGTTTGGGCGGCGCTTCCCGCGGCGCGGCCGCCGGGACGGCCGATCCGCGCGCCGGCGCGAGCGCCTCGACGAAGCCCCACGCCAGCGCCGCGGCGAGCGGCAGCGACGCCAGGAGGGGAACGGTCCTCCAGAAGCTCCTCACGGGCGCAGGGCCTCGGACCATTCGGCTGAAACCGGTGCGTAACGGCTGCATCGATGAGGCGCGGCGAGGCGCGAGCGGTATCCCGCGCGAGCCGCCGTGATGCGGGCCGCCCGCGGCGTCCCGGTGAAGCGACCGCGAAGCGGTCGTCCCCGCGAAGCTCGTCCCCACCTCCGAGCGGGGAGCGGGGACCCAGAATCCCCTGGATTCCCGCGTTCGCGGGAATGACACAAAAAACGTACGTCGAGGGCGACGCGGGCGGCACGCACCCGTCCGGATCGATGCATCGGCCTTCGCCGGAGGCTACGGCGGATCTGACTGCAGCGGTCTCGAAGCCGAGAAGAACGTCCCTGAACCGGAATCCTCCATAGCTCGTCAGAGCGAAGGAGGATCGCCGCGCTCCACACCACGCGATTAAGATAACCCGATGTCGGTCCTCTCGGCCCGGAATCTGACGAAGCGCCTCGGCGGCCGCGAAGTCGTCTCCGACGTCTCCTTCGAGCTCTCGGAGGGAGAGGTCTTCGGGTTCCTCGGGCCCAACGGCGCGGGCAAGACGACGACCGTGCGGATGCTGACCGGTCTCGTCCGTCCCGACGCCGGCGGCGTCACGATCGCCGGGTTCGACCTGCGCCGGAATTTCGAGGACGCGATGCGCCGCGTCGGCGCGATCGTCGAGTCCCCCGATCTCTACGGCGACCTCTCCGGCCGCGAGAACCTGGAGCTCTTCGCCCGCATGATCGCCGCCGACGCCGCCCTCCGCATTCCGGAGCTCGCCGCGCTCGTCTCGCTCGAGTCGCGGCTCGATGACCGGGTATCGACGTACTCGCTCGGCATGCGGCAGCGGCTCGGCCTCGCCCAGGCGCTGCTCGGCGATCCGCGCGTGCTCATCCTCGACGAGCCGGCCAACGGCCTCGACCCCGCGGGGATCCGGGAGATCCGCGAGCTCATCCGCGAGCTCGCGCACGTCCGGGGGCTCGCGATCTTCCTCTCGAGCCACCTGCTCTCCGAGGTCGAGCAGACGTGCGACCGCGTGGCGATCCTTCACCGCGGCAAGGTCCTCGCGCTCGACACGGTCGACCGGCTCCTCGCGTCGCGCGAGCGCGTGCGCTTCCGCACGTCCATCCCGAAGGCCGCGCGCGCGGCGCTGCGCCGGCACGCCGCCGGCGAACCGGAGATCGAAGGCGACGCGTTCGTCCTCGCCGACGTCGCGGAAGACGAGGTCCCGCGGGCGCTCACGACGCTCTCGGCCGAGGGGATCCCGGTCTTCGAGGTCATCCGCGAGCGGGCGGCGCTCGAAGACCTGTTCCTCGAGCTCACGCACGGGGAGACGGTGTGATCCGCGTCCTCACCGAGAACGAGATGCTGAAGATCTTCCGCCGGAAGCGGTTCCGCGTCGTCGTGCTGATCCTCGTCTGCCTGACCGCGATGTTCGCGTACGGCAACTGGCGCTCGCGGCGAAGCGCCGAGTCCCGCCAGGGCCCGCGCGACTGGCGCGCCGAGACTCAGCGCCGGATCGTCGAGATGCAGAACCGGCTCCGGAGCCGTCAGCTCCCCGATTCCTACCGCCGGTGGATGACGTACGAGACGACCCGCCTGCAGTATTCGCTCGATCACGGCTTCGACCCCAACGCGCTCACCGGACCGTTCTTCTCGCGGCACTTCATCGTCGCTTCCTCGTTCCTTCTCCTCCCGCTCCTCGTCACGCTGTTCGCCTCCGACCTCGTCTCGTCGGAGCTCTCCGAGGGGACGATCAAGGTCCTCCTGACCCGACCCGTTCGCCGCGAGAAGATCCTCGCGTCGAAGACGCTCGCGCTCCTGGCCTGCGTCACGCTCACGGTCGCGTTGGCAGCCGCGGTCTCGTACCTCTTCGGCGGGATCGCGTTCGGATTCCGGGGATGGGGCGCTCCGACGCTCACCGGGTTCCGCCCCTCCGCGGCGGGGCTGGACGTCTCGGCCGTCCGACAGGTACCGCTGTGGCACGACGCGCTCCGCGTGTACGGCCTCGGGTGGTTCGCGGCGATCGTCGTCGGCGCGATCGCGCTGCTGTTGTCGATCCTCTTCCGGACGACGGCCGCCGCGATGGGGACGATGCTCGCCGTCCTGATCGCGGGGACGATCCTTCCGCGGTTCGCGACGGGATGGGACTTCGCGAAATATCTCTTTCCCACGAACCTGCCGCTTCCCGACTACTACTCCGGCACCCCGCCGCCGATTCCGGGCATGACGCTCGCGTTCTCCGTCGAGAACCTGGCCCTGTGGGGGGCCGCGGCCCTCGTGGGCGCGTTCATCGTATTTACTCGCCGCGATGTGCGAGTTTAGGCGGCGCGGACCATGCGCACTGGACATCCAGCGGACGCCGCGTTGGCGGCGGACGCGTCGGATCGCCGAGCACGCCAGTGCGAAGGCCATACGGGACGCGAAGGCGCGGCCGGCGGGCTTAACCTACGCCCCGGTACGCCGCGCCCGCCGGCCGCGCCTTCGCGCGCGTCTTCCAGCACGTCTGGCCGCGCCTGACGCCTGAATACGGACGAAGGAGCGCGCGGTTTCCCGGAAAGTTAAGTTGCGGGTGAGCGCGAAAGTCTAAAATACGAAGTATGGGTCGACGGAGCCCACTCATGCGGCCGAGACACGCAGTCGCGCCAATCTGTCCTTCCGACGAAATACGGTCTTCGCCGTGCGCTCCCGACGTCGTCCCGATTCCGGCGGGAATGCTCGACGGTCATGCCGTCGGCCCGTTCCTGCTGGGGCGTACGCCGGTGACCAACTCGCAGTACGCACCGTGTCTTGCCGCCGGAGGGCTGCCCGAGACCCCCTGGTGGAACGATCCCGCTTTCCATTCGCCCCGCCAGCCCGTGGTCGGTGTCACGTGGAACGACGCCGTCGCCTATTGCGCGTGGCTCTCCGAAACGTTCGGAGGACGATGGCGTCTCCCGGCGGAAGCGGAATGGGAATTCGCCGCTTGCGGGGGACTCGACGCACCGCTCACCGCGTGGGGCCGCTCGATCCCGGAAGGAGAGATCCCGCAGGGTCCGCTCGCGGCGCCATGGGACGTTGGCCGTGGGAGGCCGAATGGATTCGGACTCTTCGACATGGGCACGATCGTCCATGAGTGGTGTCTGGACGAGGTGGAACGTCCCGACCTTCCGCCGCGCCGCGCGAGCCGCGGAGGCTCCTGGCGTCATCAGATCCGCTGGTCGGCGCCCTCGGCCCGGAGCAGCCTTCCCCCCGACTACCGCTACTCCGACTACGGATTCCGCGTCCTTCGCGAGTCGCGTGACGCGGTCGACCTTCGTTGATCCGCTCCGCGCCTTCAACTCGAAATCATTCGACGCCGAGTTAAGCGGCGCGCAAGCGTCCGCTTCAACTCGGCGGAAGCCCCAAGGGTCCAAGATGGACCGACGACGAGCGGCTTCAACTCGGCGCCTGGCTTATGATCGTCTCGATGCCTCAAACCTCCCTCGTCCTCTTCGACATCGACGGCACGCTCCTCTCGGCCGGGCGCGCGTCGCGCGAGGCGCTGCAGGAGGCGTTCGAACGGACCGGGGTCCCGGACATGACGTTCGACGGCTACGATTTCTCCGGAAAGACCGATCCTCAAATCGTCCGGGAGCTCCTCGCCGGCCGCGGGGCGCCGCCCGACGACGCGGGGGTCGGCCGCGTCATCGACGCCTATCTCGAATCTCTCGAGACGCGGATCGGCCCCGGGTCGGTCGTCGCCAAGCGCGGTGCCGCCGAGCTCCTCGGGGCGCTCGCGGAGCGGACGGACGTCACCCTCGCGCTCCTGACCGGCAACCACGAGCGCGGCGCGCGCGCCAAGCTCGGGCCCGTCGGCTTCAACCCGTATTTCCCGTTCGGCGCCTTCGGGAGCGACCACGCCGACCGGTACGAGCTCCCCGCGATCGCGATCGCGCGCGCCCGGAGAGTGACCGGCCGCGACTTTCACGGCAAGCGGGTCGTCGTGGTGGGAGACTCGATCCACGACGTCGCGTGCGGGCGCGCCGTCGGCGTCAAGTCGGTCGCCGTCGCATCCGGTCTCACCCCGACCGAGCGCCTGGCGCGGGAGAATCCCGACCACCTCTTCCCCGATTTCTCGGACGTTCCGGCAGTCGCCGAGGCGATCCTCGGATGAAGCGGCTCGCCGCGGTCCTGCTCCTCATCTGCGCCGCCGCCGCCCGGGCGGCCGCGCCGCCCTTCGGGAACGCTCCCTACGACTGGATGCCGCCGCAAGGGGCGTCGGCGCCGCCGGCCTCGTCCGCCTCCCGCGTCTCCGTCAAGATCGACGTCACGGCGGCCGAGCAGATTCTCGAGGCGCTTTCGGCCGAGAAGCCGCGCCCCGGCGACGCGTCCGCGCTGCAGGGGCTTTCCGTCGTTCGCCGCCAGATCTCGGAGTCGGGTAAGCCCGACACGGTGTGGAACGAGGATTTCGCCGGCGCGTTCCTCCCGGAAAGCCGCCCGGGGACCTTCGATTTCCGCTCGGTTCGTCTC